>NZ_JBHKFI010000007.1:0-193572 GCF_042263505.1 Cytobacillus sp. Hz8
TGCATACACATAAAAATTGAATGAATTGGATTAGTTGGAACGCCGTATGCTGGGAAACTCGCTTGTACGGTGTGAAGTGGGGGAAAAGCTGGCGATAACTTCAAATGCTTACCTATCACTATAATAAGCTATTGGAAATGGATATAAGAAATGGCTCAGTAAAATTTAACTGAGCCATTTTATTTTGAATAATTAAAACAGATATAAAATACTGTTCAAACTTTGTTGCATTTTTAAGGCCTTGCGATAGGAAACGGAACCCATTAATTTTAAACTGGCTCTTTTTTAATATTTAGGCATTGAGGGATTAGCGATCTTAGAAAAAAATGTGAAGTTATGAATCATTCGGCTATTAAAAATGGGCACATTGCCAGAGAAGTGGAGAAATGAGAGAAAGCGGTAAATAAGGAATGGTCACATTGCCCGAGAAACGGATAAAAAGGAAAAATGGGTAAATGAGGAGAGGGAAAATCAAAATGCGATAAATGAATCCCAAGGCGGCAGTTAATAGACTCAATTGGTGCCAAAAAATATTCTATTATTCCTAATTAGTTTGTTTGAAAGAATCTTCTATTAAACTATTTATGAACAATTGCCATAGTAGTCATCAAAACTGAGATTAAGCATAACGGCTCAACTGAAAACACTCCAAAAGTATCTATTGAAATAAAGTCGCAATTGTTAAACTATTAACAACATCACGGGTTGGCTTCAATTTAATCCTATAGGAGGGAAGAAAATGGAGCGAAAAGTACAAGTGATTCCGTTTGAAGTGGTAGAACAAGTAGAAAGAGTCAACGAAATTCCTAAAGGGATCGAAATGATCCAAGCCCCGAAAACTTGGAACCAAACAAAGGGAGAAGGAATAACAGTTGCCATTTTGGACACCGGCTGTGATTTAACCCATCAGGACTTAAAAGAACGAATTGCCGGCGGAAGAAACTTCACGAATGATGATAACGGAAACCCTGATGTCTATCGGGATTACAATGGACATGGCACCCATGTTGCCGGGACAATTGCCGCCATACAAAATAATAGCGGGGTTGTAGGTGCAGCTCCTGAAGCAAATCTACTTATTATCAAGGTACTGGACAAGAATGGTTCAGGACAATATGAATGGATTATGAATGGGATTTATTATGCCATCGAACAAAAAGCAGATATTATCTCCATGTCGCTTGGCGGACCGGAGAATGTCCCTGAACTGCATGAAGCGATACAAAAAGCGGTTGCCAATAACATTCTTGTGGTTTGTGCCGCAGGAAACGGGGGTGACGGCAATGCTTCAACAGATGAATTCGATTATCCGGGTTCATATAATGAAGTAATTAGCGTGGGGGCCGTTGATTTGGCGAGAAGCCCTTCAAGGTTCTCCAATTCCAATAATGAAGTAGACTTAGTGGCTCCCGGGGAGAAAATTCTATCAACCTATTTAAATGGAAAATATGCCGTTTTAAGCGGAACTTCAATGGCCACACCACATGTATCCGGAGCAATGGCGCTGGTAAAAAACCTTGCCAATAAAAGCTTTGAACGGAAGCTTACAGAGCCCGAACTTTATGCTCAATTAATTAAAAGAACGGTACCATTAGGGAATTCGCCAAAGCTTGAAGGCAATGGAATCGTCTATTTAACGGTAACCGACCAATTATCGGAAATCTTAAATAATCAAGTCGTTCCTGAAGAAGTGAAATTATGAGAATCAGTCTCGAACTGTTGATGACAGAACGGGAGGCAGCAAAGTCAGCCTATTTGGAATACAGCAATAACCACAGCTACTATGAGGAACAAAAAGATATAGAAATCCAGCAAAACTATTATAAAAATACTTCACATGAAAAAGACAGTATTCATCAATTAATAGAAACGACACACAGGAATGAGCTTAATTACGCTCCACATCGATATGTTTATCCATGGGTGGATCTTCATGAGAATGGCAAACTCAAAAGCATCTATTCAGGGAAGGAGATGGATCCTCTTACTGTTATTGTGGAGGATATTCATATTCTAGAAACCATATCAAGCGGCAGTATGACAAGTTTAGTTGATGAAATCACATTGAATTGTGAGCATGTCGTTCCGCAGTCATGGTTTCATAAGCATGAGCCAATGAAGGGGGATTTGCACCATTTATTTGCCTGTGATCCTGCATGTAACAGTCGCCGAGGAAACAATCCTTATGATGATTTTCCCGACTATGTCCCGAAAAGCCATGCTTTAGGATTGAAGGAAGGCTGCGGAATGGCCGATGAAGGGAAGTTTGAGCCTGAATATGGCAAGGGAATTGTTGCAAGAGCTACCTTCTATTTTTTAACCCGGTATCCAGGGATCATAAGTAATAATCTTGTTAATCTGCAGGTATTAATGGATTGGCATAAGCAGTTCCCCGTGTCTCTTTACGAAAAACACCGGAACTTGGCTATCTTTGAGCTGCAAGGGAACCGGAATCCGTTCATTGATTTTCCGGAAATGGCGGAACAATGGATTAGGAAATAAATAATGTCTTCAGGTGAATTTTTCTCTGCCAGCTGTATTTAAATAGTTCAAATAGGAAAAACAGCACTTTTATTAGTGCTGTTTTTCTTTTCAGGCATGATCTTTTGCCTCTTTCTTATGTTCTTTTGTGCTCTTATTACTCTTAGGATTGCCAAGTTTGGCAATCCTATTACCTCTGGTCCCTTTAACAATGGAACCATTTCGTTTAATGGTGCATGAACCAAAGGTTTTTTCTTGAACTGGTTCTTCCATAAATCCTTTTCTCCTAGTTTCCAATATTCTTTTTCCTTCTGATTTGCCGCAAAAATCGGCTATTCGTTCCTAATAAAATCATTTTCGATGTGTAGTAGGTAAATTTCTTCAAGTTTTCAGCAGTAAAGATATTATCTTTTAGGATAAATACGCCTAAACCTAATTTCAAATTCCCGTAATTTCGAACCGTAATAAACTGTTTAATGGGACTTTCCCACAATTCCATTCTGCTATTGACCGCAGGTTCTTTTACCCGAACGTAAGGCATGTCCAATTTTATTCCAAGGCTACACTGTGGGTTATAATTAATTTTGTCACAACTTATAATTATATTTGTCACATGATTATAAGTTGTTGTGACATCAATGACTACCTTGATACTGCAATAAACCTTGCTGTATCAAGGTTTTCTTGTTTTTATCTCCATTCAAATTTATTATAAACTGTGAGTTGTTTAGACAACTCATTTTTTATTGAAGAATTGAGCAGGGGTTTCCTTTTTCCTAAATGAATTTCTTCGTGATGAACCAGATCCTGACAATTTCGATTTTAAATTGTGCTGAATATAGCAGTTGAGGGATTTGGGTCAGCCCCCACATTGCAAAAGTGTGAAAGTAGTAGAGGGAGAATAATATTGAACGCTTCAAAATACGAACGAAACCTGGAAATTAAAGTTAAATGTTCGTGATTTAGTTGACGGAACCCTGAATTATTGTTATTATAACCGTGAATTAAATATAGAATAACGTCGTATAATATTGGGAATATGGCCCAAGAGTTTCTACCAAGCCGCCGTAAATGACTTGACTACGAGGTAAGTGTTAAATGGAAGAAGGGATTAATTCTTCCTTTTGTATTTACACATGCCCTAATCAACGCTCCGGTAGCTATCGGAGCCCTTTTTATATTTTAAGGTGTTTATAAGCTATCATGCTAGGTGGCACGTCAGGTAAATTTTGATGACTCTTAGTGTGGAACAAAGTGTGACGTTATTCGAGTGTTCCAACAAGAAAACAGTTGGGTGAATCCCAAAGCAATTTATAAAAATTCACCATGAAGGGATCGAGAAAATAATGAAGAGGAAAATTTACTTTAATCATGATGGCGGAGTTGATGATCTTGTTTCGCTATTTTTATTACTAAAAATGGACACTGTTGAACTCACAGGTGTTTCAGTCATTCCAGCAGATTGTTATTTAGAACCAGCAATGTTTGCGAGCCGAAAAATTATTGATCGCTTTGGTTATGGTGGTCTTGACGTAGCAGGGTCAAATTCTCGTGGGAAAAATCCTTTTCCAAAAGACTGGCGTATGCATGCGTTTTATGTTGATGCCCTACCGATTTTAAATGAATCTGGAAAAGTTGTAACACCAGTGGCGGACAAACCTGCACATCTTCATTTAATAGAAACGATTCGTGCAACTGAAGAAAAAACAATCTTATTATTTACAGGGCCACTTACCGATCTTGCCCGTGCATTAGATGAAGATCCTGAAATCGAAGAGAAAATTGAACGACTTGTTTGGATGGGTGGTACATTTCGTGAAGCAGGAAATGTGCACGAGCCTGAACATGATGGAACAGCGGAGTGGAATGTGTTTTGGGACCCTGAAGCAGCCGCCCGTGTATGGGACACCAGCATAGAAATTGATTTAGTGGCGCTTGAAAGTACAAACCAAGTACCGCTAACTTTAGATGTACGTGAGCGTTGGGCTAAAGAACGCAAATACCTGGGTGTTGATTTTCTTGGACAATGTTATGCGATGGTACCACCACTTGTTCACTTTTCAACGAACTCTACATACTATTTGTGGGATGTGTTAACAACCGCATTTGTTGGCAATAGTGATCTTGTGAAAATACAAACCATTAACAGCATTGTACACACAGACGGTCCAAGCCAAGGCCGTACAGAAGAAACAGCTGATGGGCGTCCTGTCAATGTGGTGTATGATGTAAATCGCGATGCTTTCTTCGATTACATTACAGAATTAGCGGAAAAAGCCTAATTATTTACTAAAGTTCAGCAGGAGGAAAAAATGACAATAAAATCACGGCTTAAAATTATGACTTTTCTCCAGTTTTCCATTTGAGGATTTGGATTATTACACTTGGCTCGTATATGATAAATACCTTACATTTTTCCGGCGCACAAGTTGGAGCCGTTTATGGCTCATCTGGGCTTGCTTCTCTTATTATGCCAAGTCTTGTAGGGATTATTGCGGACCGCTTTATAAAAGTAAATAGATTATATGGAATTTGTCATTTTCTAGTGGCGATTTGCGCATTTGCTGACCCATTCCTGCATGATTTTGCCTTAAATCTTAATTATAAAGATAGACTTGCTGTTAAATATCCAGCTATTTTATTATCCATTGGGCAATCTTCAAAAGTATTCTTTATTCTTTCATACCGTTTTTCTTACGTAAATTTGGGATTAAAACGGTCATGCTATTGAGTATGGCGGCATGGACTTTGCGGTTTGGTTTATTCGCTTATGGAGATCCATCCAGCGGAGGATTCATCTTATTGCTATTATCCATGATTGTGTATGGTGTAGCATTTGACTTCTTTAATATCTCCGGTTCGATTTTTGTAGAAAAGAAGTGGATCGTCGAATTCGTGGGAGTGCACAAGGCTTATTCATGACAATGGTGAACGGAATCGGTGCCTATTTAGGTGCTGTGATTAGTGGAAAAATAGTGGATTATTTAACGGTTGACGGCGTAAAAAACTGGCAGCATATCTGGTTAGTTTTTGCAGCCTATACCATCGTTCTCGGAATAGTTTTTGCGGTAAGTTTTAAATACAAAAATGACCATAATGCAATGAACCATGTAAATAAAACTGCTTGATCTTTATGATTTGGGGTCAAGTTAGTATATAAGCTATAAAAAAAGCAGACATTTTTCTCCTTTTTGGGGAAATGCTGCTTTTTTGGGTTTTAGTAGCGGGGAAAGAAGGTCTGTGTAAACTCTGATCAAGCTTATGAAAAGAGGCGGTGAGTGGGCTCCATTATTCGTCAATTTTTGAAGGAAAGTTATTGGTTTAGTATTTATACTTTATTTAACAAACGGGGGCTTTTCTTAAATAGGCAACAATAGTGTATTCATTTTCCTAAGTCCATTAAAATGCCAAAAATCCCTGCTTTTTGATCGATATCAGGGATTTTTTCTATGTTTAATCATTATGATTTATTTTGAAAACACTACACTACATTTAAAAAATACGAGTCAATCTATTCAACGATCGGGCCATATTGTTGCATAACATATTTGAAGAAAGATATAGACCCCCCTCTATATTAAAAAATGGGCCATTTAATGGATTAAGACTCTCCAGTAAAAATGAATATTTGTATTAACATCAGCATGGAGTTTGTGAATGATTTCGCTTAAACTAAAGGTCATTTGAGTTCAATTAGTATTAACAGACTCCTTAAACAATTACTTTGTTTAATATATATTTCCTGCTAACATTATAGTTCCCACCACAATTCAGGATTAATAATTTTCTTTTCTCACTTCAAAGAAACTTTGAGGATGTCCGCAAACAGGACAAACTTTAGGTGCTTTCTTGCCCATTACAAGATGTCCACAGTTTCGGCATTCCCACATTGTTTCTTCGCCCTTTTCAAATACTGCTTTCATCTCTACATTGTTAAGAAGTGAACGGTATCTTTCCTCGTGAGCTTTCTCAATTTTTCCAACCATTCTGAACTGAGCTGCAAGAACGGTAAATCCTTCTTCTTCAGCATCTTTTGCAAAGGTTTCATACATATCTGTCCATTCGTAGTTTTCACCTTCAGCTGCATGAAGTAAATTTGCTGCGGTATCACCAAGTTCCCCAAGAGCTTTAAACCAAAGCTTACCATGTTCCTTTTCATTTTCAGCTGTTTTGGTAAAGAGTTCAGCTATTTGCTCATAGCCTTCCTTTTTTGCAACTGATGCGAAATAAGTATACTTGCTTCTTGCTTGAGACTCACCAGCAAATGCTGCCTTCAAGTTAGCTTCTGTTTTAGATCCTTTTAAGTTCATAATATTTTCTCCTTCCCAGAATTTTGTACTTTTGCAAAATTATATCCACAAGTTTATATATTGGGTAAAGAAAATTTGGTGGAAATATTTCACCTTCATAAATAGAACCACAGCTTTTCTTAGATAGAATAACAGATAATTAGGAGACTGAACCATCGATTTACGTATTGTCATTAAAGATTCAAAAAATATAATAAAAGGGGGACTTTCTTTGAAAAGAAAGGAAATTTGCAAACTGTCATAGATGAAAAAATATACTAGAAGAACATCAGCACGTTTAATTATGTATTTATTACGTCTTTGAAAAGGTGGCGTTCAATTTGACTTTACAACAATTAAAGTATGTATTAGAAGTCGCAAGTAAGGGATCTATAAATGAGGCAGCAAAAAGTTTATTCATCTCCCAACCAAGTTTGTCGAATGCTATTAAGGAATTGGAGAAGGAAATAAAAATTACCATATTCATCAGAACGAATAGAGGAATTACTATTTCTAATGAAGGAGTGGAGTTTTTAGGTTATGCCAGACAAGTTTTACAGCAGTATAACATGCTTGAAGAAAAATATATGAGAGGAGAACCAGCTAAGCAACATTTTTGTATTTCAACCCAGCATTATACTTTTGCAGCTAATGCTTTTGTGGAACTTGTAAAGGAATTTGGGGCTTCTGAATATGAGTTTACACTTCGTGAATCGAAAACTTATGAAATAATTGAAGATGTAAAGAATTTACGAAGTGAATTGGGTATTATCTATTTAAGTAATTATAATGAATCAGTTTTATTAAAGCTGTTAAAAGAAAGAAACATTAGTTTTTCGGAATTATTTACTGCAAAACCTCATGTATTTATTAGTAAAAATCATCCATTGTCCAACAAAGAATTGATAGATTTGGATGAATTAGATAATTTCCCATGTCTTTCTTTTGAACAAGGAGAATACAATTCTTTTTATTTTTCAGAAGAAATTTTAAGTACAAGAAGTGTAAAGAAAAGTATCAAAGTAAGTGACAGAGCAGCGATTGTTAATTTCATGATCGGTCTGAACGGTTATACTATTTCGTCTGGAGTTTTTCCTAAATATCTTCATGGAGATGAAATTATTGCAGTTCGTCTTAATGTTGATGAAGTCATAAGGGTTGGCACAATAAAGCATAAAGATGTCACATTAACAAAACTTGGTGAAATATATTTAGAATCCTTAAAAAAGATTGCAAAGGAATTATAAAAGAAAATCGACTTAATTGTGGGCTTGATATAGTTTTTGTCTATGTCAGGCTATAATATTTTGGAATTATGCTATATCAAAACCACTCGTTATAATATAAATGCTTATGATTATTAATCGAAAAAAATAAACTATTTTACAGATAGAAAGCAGAGTGTGATTTTGATATGGGAGTTCAAGCGGTGTATTCATTTGTTATATACGTTCTAATAAATGCCTTTACACCAGGGCCTGGTAATATCCTAGCATTAAATACGATGAACAACTATGGATGGAAAAGAGGAAAGCATTTATTCTTTGGAATCTTTATAGGTTATTATTTTGTACAAGTAGTATGCGCAATATTTGTTTTTGGATTAGAGAACTTAATAAATCCGATCATGTCTATCCTGAAATATGTGGGAGCAATTTATATTTTATGGCTTGCATATCATATTACAATTAGTAAGCCTGACAATAAAAATGAGGAGAAACAGCCTTCTTTTTTAATTGGTTTTATTTTGCAAGTTGTGAATGTAAAAATACTTTTATTTGGTATAACTGCTCTGACAGGATATGTTATTCCATATTATACATCTTTAGGTATGCTTTTAGCTTTTGAAATATTCATTGCTACAGTAGGTACTGTTGCTACCTTGAATTGGATATATTTTGGTGGATTATTTAAAAAGACATATCTCAAACATTTCCGAGTAATAAATATAATATTGGCTTTATTACTATTGCAATGTGCTGTTGGACTTTTATTATCTTAAATAAGATTTAAGCAATGGTGATCTTCCACAATTGGAAGCTTTAACCTGAGCAAAGTTATCAAACTTTTTTATAAAAGGATGATTCAATTGGATTTAGAAAAAGCTTATTTTGATCAATCTTGATATGCTCCCAATAAGGTGGACAGATGAAATAATAAAAATCTGTTTACTTTATTGGGGGTTTTTTTATCAAGGTTTATCAAACTTTATTCCAAAGTTACACTTTATTGGTAAATGGGCGATTTTGAATGATAAAAATCCACGTTACAATGTAAAATTTGATATATAAATTCTGGACGTAACTCCTTTTGTATGGGGCGTCTATTTTGATAAACACTGTAAAGTGACAATAAAGTTCTTTAATTTTAAAGCCCCAAACACATATAATCCCGTTCTGATTTGAGAACGGGATTAAAATAAAGTTGTTTAATTTTTGATGTAAAAAACTTCGCCGTATCAAAGTATATAACAATAAAGTCGTTTAAATCTATGGGTTCCTCCACAATCGCGTCCTTATATAGAATAACTAAAATATGGCCGAATTAAGGGAAATTACCACAGTCTTCACTTTTTATTTATTGTTATCAACAAATTCTTTTATTTGAGCCTGTGCTTCTTCAACAGTAAGTTCTCCATTTGCTAATTGTTTATGAATACCTTCTAGTGCTTGTTGTGTTTTTTCGTCAAGATTACCGTGCAAATTATCTAAATTTTCAACTCCCACTACATCTTTTATTTTCTTTTGTGCTTCTTCGAAAGTAAGTTCTCCATTTGCTAATTGTTTATGAATACCTTCTAGTGCTTGTTGTGTTTTTTTGTCAAGATTTGCATTGGCTCCATGTAAACTTGCCATTTTTTTATGGATACTTTGAAATATACCACTTTCACTATTTGTTCCGTCACTTGCAAACGCTGAAATTGTCGTTGCACCTATACTTCCAAGTGACAATGCTCCTGCTGCTAAATAACCTATCATTTTCTTCTTCATCGTTCATTCCTCCTCTTTGTTTTCATAATCTTTTAGTGCAAAATCAGTATAGCAATGTTTTATTAACGGAAGGTGAACATGAAACTACTCTTTTTCATTTTTTTTTAATTTGTTCTGAGCTATAGGGAGCGTAAAAGTAAAGATAGTACCTCTTCCTACTTCACTTTCCACTTGAATGTCGCTTTGATGAAGATCTAAAATGTGCCTAACAATCGACAAGCCGAGTCCTGTACCCGTCTTTTTGGTTCGGGCTCTATCCGCTTTATAAAATCGATCCCAAATAAATTGAATGTCCTCTTGGCGGATTCCCGGCCCATAATCTCGAATAGAAACCACCACTTGTTCTTGTTTTTTCAAAATCACTTCTACAGAACTATCAGGTGAGGAAAATTGTACGGCATTTTGAATCAAATTAACGATCACTTGATCAATCCGATCCGGATCGGCAAGGACGTGGATGTCCTGTGTTTTTTCGGATATTACTTCTGCATTAACCTGTTTTTTCACAAATTCAGGTTCCATGCGAGCCACGACTTGGCGGACCAGTTCCGACAAATTAAAGATGGCAGGCCGAATTTCCAACTGCCCCGCTTCTATTCGGGCAATATCGAGAAGATCATTGACCAGTTTAATCATTCGCTCGGTTTGTTCTTTCATGATCGTATAATAATGGCGCTTTCGTTCGCCCGGAATCGTATCATCCAGAAAAGCTCTGACAAATCCATGAATCGAAGTAAGAGGAGAGCGCAAATCGTGGGAAACGTTGGCAACGAAATCCTTTCTCATCTGATCTAAGCCGGCCAACTCCTGCGCCATATAATTAAACGTCTCTCCCAATTTTCCCAGCTCATCACGCGTTTTGATTTTGACTCTTTGATCAAATTGTCCCCTAGCGATCTGGAGGGCAACCCGATTCATTTCCCGAAGCGGAGCAGTAATTCTTTTCGAAAGGTAGTAAGTAAATAAGCTTGTAATGGCAATAGAAATAATAGAAGCTAATAGAAACAAATACTTTATGTGGTTAAATTCCTTTTCCAATCCAGAGGAAACCATCACAATTGCTTTTTCTTCAATCGGTGCATTTGTTTTAATCGGGGAAGCCGCAATAAATATATGTTGGCCCTTAACCTTTTCCGATAGTTCGTGAGTGGGTTGTTTCTTTTGTAATGCCTTACGAACGATTTCTCTATTCACATGAAAAGAGGCATCACCAATTTGGTATAACAACGTACCGGATTCGTCGTATAAATAAAATGACTTGGCTTGATTGGCAATACTGAGTTCAAGAGAGGAAACAATAATCTCCCTACTCCAACCGTTGTTATAAGATTTTTGGATATATTGAACCGCTTCTTCTAATTGGCTGCGATCTGCATTTCGATGTTTATTGATTAGATCGTTTAGAAACAATAAATGGTAGGCGATGGCAAGTACGAACAACGATACGAATAATATCAGAATATACGTGATCAAAAGCTTCCAAAATATGCTTTTTATTCGTAACATTGGCTCTCCACCTCAAATTTATATCCTACTCCCCTTATCGTTTTCACATTCCAATAAGGATTGGAATCCCCTAATTTTTCACGAATCCTTTTAATATGTACATTTATGGTTCTTGGATCTCCCTCAAAATCAAAGCCCCATAATTGATCTAATAACTGTTGACGTGTGAACACTTGATTTGAATGTGAGGCGAGAAAATACAGCAACTCCATTTCCTTGGGCGGTAACACGATCTCCTGTCCAGCACAGGTCACCTTGTATTGTTGACGATCAATCTTCAGCAAAGGATGTTCAATGGTACCGTTTGCATCTAACATTGGATTGGCTCGCCGTAGCACCGCTTTTATCCGCGCCATCAGTTCGTTCGGATCAAAAGGTTTCACCAAGTAGTCATCCGCACCTAAGTCAAACCCTTTTAGTTTATCGTAACTTTCACCTCTCCCAGTCAACATGATAATAGGAGTTTTATCCCACTTCCGTATTTCCTTGCAAACTTCCCAACCGTCCATTTCAGGCATCATAATATCGAGAATGACAAGATCAGGTGGACTATCATAAAACATTTCTAATCCTTTCATTCCATCGTTTGCAATACTTACTATATACCCGCTTTTTTCTGTGTATAAAGTGATCAACTCACAAATATAAGAATCATCTTCAATGACTAGAACTTTAACTTGCTTGTTCATTCTTCAGCCTCCTGATTCATTTACATCTCATCTATATTAGCATCTTTTTATGAACAGAAAGTGAACAAAACAACGTACTGCCAGCCTTATCCACATTGTGTTTTTGTTTTTAGTATATATAGGTTATCAGAATTTTACCGATATGAAAGATAGATTGTAGCAAGTATATGAGGAAAAACTTGAAACGAACAATACAGGGGTACCTCCTTATGGCCCTTTAATGGGATAACATGACTTACGTTTTTAAACATCTTTATTGTAAATGTAATGACTTTATTTGTAATTAAACTACTTTATTGTTAGTGAACAAACACCAGGTTCAAGATTCAATTGAATCCTAAAAGTTAGCTTATGATAATATTAAAAATTCCTTAATTTGATCAATTTTTTTAAAGAAGATGATAGATTGAAAAAGAGAATCTCTTTCTATTTATAGAGCAAACTAAAATAGGATCGAGCGGTTTTGAACGGTTTTTCTTATTAAGCTTTAGGTTTAATTGCTAAAGTAAAAATAGGTAATGATCGCAGAATAAAGTAGAGGCAGAAAAATTAAAACAAAAGGTGTATGGATATGAATGAAATTGTTCACTTATTAAATCAATATGGGTACATTATTCTCTTTTTATCATTAATGCTGGAACTTATTATTATTCCTATTCCTAATGAAGCATTGATGAGCTATGTTGGTGTTTTATGCTATCAAGACAAATTGAATGTATTCCTTTCAATTGTCACTGCTGGTACCGGCGGTATTTTAGGGGCTACTATATCTTATTGGATTGGAAATAAACTCGGATACCCGTTTTTTCGTAAATTTGGGCATTTTATTCACCTAGGACCGGAAAAAATAGAAAAAATGTCAAAGTGGTATGAAAAATATGGGAAAGTATTATTGATTTTTTCCTTCTTTATTCCAGGAGTTAGGCATGTTGCCAGTATCATCTCCGGGTTAATAAAACTGCCATTTCGCAGCTTTGCTATTTTTGCGTATTTAGGTGTTTTTCTTTGGACAGGAACATTTATTTCTTTAGGTAATTTATTTGGGCCGCAGTGGGATCAATATAAAGGCGAAATAGAAAAATGGTTGGTATTATCCAGCGTTATTATAGGGTTTTTTACCATTATCTATATTGTGGTAAAAGCGAATAAAAATTTTATAAAAGAAGCCTTGCTTCTTTTTTACGAGCATGCTGTTATAAAATTTAAAAGTTTTTTAAAGATAAAATTGATCATCGTCTTTTTCCTGATTTTATTTATCCTCTTCTTTACATTAATGATTGGAATGATTCAGGATCTAGTTTCCAATGAATTTGTTCAATTTAACATCATTAGTAAAAAAGTTGTTTTTTCCTTGTTTAATGATCAGTGGCAGAAAATTATGGATTATATTCATATTCTTTCCTCTTGGAAAGCCCTGGGATTGGCTGCTATCATTACAATTTTGACTATATTATTGAATAAACGAAATCGCTCTCTTGAGCTCATCTTTTTTATTTCAACAATGATCGGCACTTTCTTATTTTCAAAAGGAATTAATTGGTTGTTTAATTTTGTATTAAACAATAATGTAAGTTCTGATTTTCCAGATGAACAATCTATGCTTTTAATGGCGGCTTATGGTTTTCTCTTGTTTATGTTAATTCGCCATAATCGAAATTATCTTTTATCAGTGGGAACGTTTTTGACCTTTTTGATCATTTTATCAGCCTATTTCGTTAGTGGAATTTATCTTCAAGACAGTCCGAATAATTTAATTGCAGGGTATATTTTTAGTGCTGCAGGGGTTACGGGGATGTCATGTGCACTTGAAATGTTCCGCTTCCTTTCACTCATTAAAGAGAAAATAAAAAATGAAAATAAATCGTAATAAAATCGATAGAAAAGTGCCAAATAAAGCAGAAAAGAATCTATGCTTTTTTTGGCACCTTAATTTCAATATCACCGCATTTTTCTGCAAGAATACGATTCCAGCCAAATCTTTTTGTAAATGTATAATTCATATACTGTTTATAACAGGATTTCTGCTCAAGAAAAACATGAAGTATCCAGGCATGCAAACACCTCGGAAACCAAAACAAAATAATAAAGGGTCCGAAAAGATTTTGGTATTGTGAAATATATACAACCGGACCTTTTATTTTTTCTGGAATTTGAACTGAATATTTCGGGTAAACTTTTTGGACTAAAGCGCGCAAAAATACGAATAACGGGCCGTAAAATTTCTTTTCCATTTCATTGCTCTCTCCTGCCTATTGTTTCAATTTAGGTAATATTTTACTTAAATCCTTTTAACTTTACAGGTTAAAAATAGTTTAGTAAACTAAATAAAATAATTTTATTTGAGGGGGAGTACTATGATTGAAGAAAGCAAGATCGATCAGTTTCTCACGCATTGGCAGTATATTAACCGGCATCTTCGAGAAGGTCGGTTAATAAATGGAGATAAGAAGATTACACGTTTACAATGGATATTGTTACGGCACGTGGGCAGATCAGAGCATTGCACAATGGGGAGTCTTGCCAATCATTTTAATGTAAGTATGAGCACTGTTTCACAAATGATTGACCGGCTTGAGAAGTGGGGATATGTCCAGCGCGAAACTTTAGCTCGTGATGCCCGTGTGAAAATTGTTTCTCTTACAGAAAAAGGCGAAAAAATTATCAAAGAAGTAAGAACATCCTATCTCCAACAATTGACTAATGGATTGAGTAGGTTTTCGGAAGATGAGCAAGAGATGTTTATTGGATTTCTTCAACAATTGGCTGAAAATCTAGGGGATTTGTCAGGTCAAGATAATCGATTGGATTAGAAAAAAGCGTGATTCTATCAAGAAAGATAAACAACTTTTCGATTCAGTGTTTACTTGAATAGAAGGCTTAGACTATGGGAATTTTTCCAGCGATATAAAGTGAAACTTCCATCAGTGGGGGTTTTCATTTATCCCCCACTGATGGTTAGTTGAACTTATCGGACCTTTACGGACAGTTGATCTCCCACTTATCTTCTTCGTATTCTCAGAATTTTGAAGTGGGAGTCTTACTGTCCGTTAAGAGTGGGATAAAAATAATGAAAAAAAGAACAATCTACCAAAGTCAAAAGGTGGAATTATTGATGCATTTTTTAAGGAAGTATGCAAAAAAGTATTGGAAGCTTTTTTTTACAGCTGTTTTCTTTTTAATGGTTGAAGCATTTTGCGATTTAATGCAACCGACGATTATGTCCAAAATAATTGATGTTGGCGTGGCTTCAAAAAACCTGCAGTACGTGTTAAAGTTGGGTGGTTTCATGTTGCTGATTACAGCATGCGGGGCGGTTGCAGCCTCATTAAGGAGCACCTTGGCGAGCATTGTGTCACAAAACTTTGGTGCAGACTTGCGTTCAGATTTGTTTCGGAAAATTCAGATGCTCTCTTTCAAAAGTATTGATAAATTCGATAGAGCATCTCTCATTACAAGGCTCACCAATGATGTCACTCAGGTGCAGAATTTTCTCAATGGCTTAATGCGAATGTTTGTAAAAGCGCCGCTTTTGGGACTTGGCGCTTTGATTATGGCAGTCCGGCTTGACCCTCAGCTCTCTGTTGTTTTGGCTGTAGTCGTACCGATTGTCGTTATTTTGATACTTGCGAACATGAGATTGGGTTTTCCGCTGTTTATGAAAGTTCAAAAAGCTCTTGACCGCGTGAACGGCATCATGAGGGAATACTTAGCTGGTGTCCGTGTGGTAAAGGCCTTTAACAGGTTCCACTTTGAAGTAGAAAAATTCAGTGCGGAAAATGACCACCTGCAGCAGCGATCTACTTCCTCCATTCGGATAATGTCGATCTTTAGTCCTGCGATCTTGCTTACGGTCAACTTTGGAATTGTCGCCATTTTATGGCTTGGCGGTCTAGGTGTAAACAATGGTACCATACATGTCGGCAATATTATTGCCTTTATAAACTATATGACGCAAATTTCCACCTCTCTTATGATGATATCCATGGTGTTTAACATGTTTGTTCGGGCAAGAGCTTCAACCTCCCGCATCGGTGAAGTATTTGCCGCCAGCGAGAAAGTCACCTGGAACGACCAGAACTTTGAAGAAACGAATGAAAAGGGACGGATTGATTTTGAAAATGTCACGTTTTCCTACACTGAAAAAGAACAAGATGCGGTTTTGAAAAACGTTAATTTTAGTATTTACCCGGGTGAAACAGTGGGCATTATCGGATCAACAGGATCTGGAAAAAGTACGCTCGTGAATCTAATTCCCCGTTTTTACGATGTAACGGACGGAAGAATTAAAGTGGATGGTGTGAATGTACAGCAATTTAATCCGCATGATCTGCGTGAAAAAATCGCGATTGTTCCGCAGAAAAATATCCTCTTTACTGGAAGTGTGCTTGAAAATATCAGATGGGGAAATGATCAGGCAGAGATGAGCGAGATAGAATTGGCAGCTAAGTTGGCCGAGGCCCACGACTTCATTCAGTCCACCCCGAATAAATATCAGACAAGGATTGGCCAAAGCGGCGTCAACTTTTCCGGCGGGCAGAAGCAGCGCATATCTATTGCGAGGGCTTTGGTCAGGAATCCGGAAATCCTCATTCTCGATGATAGTACAAGTGCAGTTGATGTTGCGACAGAAATGCGGATAAAAGGAGCTTTGAAGAAATATGCTAAGGGGCTTACTTGTCTCCTTATCGCTCAGCGCATTACCTCTGTGATGGATACAGATAAAATCATTGTGATGGATCAGGGTGAACTTGTCGGCTTGGGCACGCATGTTGACCTTCTTAAAAACTGCCGGGTCTATCAAGAAATTTACCAATCGCAAATGGGTAAGGAAGTGTTGTAATATGGCAGACCAATCTGGACAAACGAGTGAAAATAGAGGAAATCAGACTCAAACGCCGCAATTTTTACGGATGGGTCGTCCGGGTGGCGGTGGAGCGGCAAGATTCAGAGGGCCTGTCGAAAAACCAAAGAATTTTAAAGGAACGTTAAAAAGGCTTTGGACCTATTTTGGCAGAGAAAGGAACTTATTGACCATTATACTTATGTTTATTTTGATTGATTCGGTTGTTACGCTGTCAGTTCCCTATTTAATCGGCAGGGCTGTTGATGCTATGTCTCTAGGCAGTAAGGTCAACTTTAACCTTCTCGAAATCATGATACTCATACTTGCGGGGAGTTATATAACAGATGCTGTCTTAACATTTTTGCAGGGGTGGATGATAGCCGGTGTCTCGCAGCGAATTGTAAAGAGTCTGCGTATTCATTTGTTTCAAAAACTGCAAAAACTCCCTGTTGCCTTTTTTGACTCCAGAACCCACGGTGAACTCATGAGCCGCCTATCAAATGATATTGACAACGTCAGCAATACCATTTCTCAATCAACTACGCAATTAATGTCAGGTGTTATAGCTATTCTCGGCTCTCTCATCATGATGATTATTTTAAGCCCGATTTTAACGATTGCCAGTTTGGTCACAGTTCCGTTGGTGTTTTTGTTGACCCGGTCAATTGCACGCAGAACGTCGGTGTTGTTTAAAAGTAATCAGATAGAACTCGGACGGTTAAATGGGCATGTAGAAGAAACCATTTCGGGAATTCAGGTTGTAAAGGCCTTTAACCATGAAGAAAAAGCGATTCAAGAGTTTGAAGAAGTGAATAATTCCTTGCTCCGGGTCGGTCTTAAGGCACAAATATGGTCCGGGTTTCTTATGCCGATCATGAACGTGATTAACAACTTTGGCTTTGCAATGGTCGCGGTTGTCGGAGGGGTTCTGGCCGTGAAAAGTATGATTACAGTTGGCGTTATCGCAAGTTTCCTAACGTATTCACGACAGTTTGTGCAACCGCTCAATAATTTGGCGAATATTTTTAACATTCTTCAATCAGGGGTTGCCGGAGCCGAGCGGGTTTTTGAAATTATTGATGAAAAAGAAGAGCCGTCAGATGCGGAGAATTCCGTGGCGCTGGAGAATCCAAGAGGTCATGTTGTCTTTGAAAATGTCAGTTTTGGGTACCAGGCGGATGTACCGATTTTAAGAAATGTCAGCTTTGAATCAAAGCAAGGTACGAGCACTGCTCTGGTCGGGCCTACCGGAGCCGGAAAAACCACAATTGTAAACTTGCTGACAAGATTTTACGATGTAACGGAAGGAAGAATCTTAATTGATGGTACGGATATTCGGAAATTTAAGAGAGACGACCTAAGAAGGAGCTTCGGTTTTGTCCTTCAGGATACGTATTTATTTTCAGGAACTATCAAGGAAAATATAAAATATGGAAATCCTGATGCAACGGATGAGGAGGTCGAAGAAGCAGCGCAAATGGCACATGCGGATGTCTTTATCAACCGGATGCCGAACAGGTATGATACCATGCTGTCGGAGAACGGCGGCAACATTAGCCAGGGGCAGCGCCAGCTCTTAGCCATCGCAAGGGTATTCCTGGCAAAACCAGCCTTACTCATATTGGATGAGGCCACGAGCAGCATTGACACGCGGACAGAACTTCATATACAAGATGCCTTGCTTTCGATTATGAAGGGTCGCACGAGCTTTATTATTGCTCATCGTCTAAATACCATTCGTGACGCTGATACGATTATGGTGGTCGATCACGGGAAAATTATTGAAAAAGGCAGCCATGATGACTTAATGAAACGTCAAGGCAGATACTATCAAATGTTTTATAACCAATTTAAAAATGTCGAAGGGGGGTTGGATTAAAGTTTGTGTGAAAAAAGAGTGATCGTAAAGAGAAACAAAAACAGCTCAGCATGTTTGCCACAGCTGTTTTACACAAAATAAATAATGGAAGATTATAACATTATAAATGCTAATATACAATAGTAATCTTAATAATGGGGAAAATGTAAAAAAGTTGAATGATGAGAGTTTATTTAATAAAATGCTTATTAAGATTTTGAAATTTATACAAACGCGATGAACAAGATTAGCCAGGTATGTGCCTTGAAGCTAAACGAAAATGAAGAACCGACGAAGCGTCGTTTCTACATACTACACATGTAGAATGTAGGAACACTAACTTAGAATAAATATTATTTTCACAAAAAATGGAGTAAACATTAAATCTACTATTAAGAGCTAAATTAAGGTGGGTCACCTTTTCTCATCATTTTGGTATTACAACTTATTTTTTGAACTGAATTTATTTAACTGAGTTAATTTATAAAAAAGATTGATCGTTTAAAACAAAGATTGATTAAAAATCCTGTGTTGATATGCAGGATTTTTTCTTGTTCAACAATCGGGCTATTTTCTTGAGTAACACATTTATAGAAAATCGTTATGGAGCGAAGAAATGATGAAGATTATCACTTGAATTATAAGACAGAATAGTTGAACAGAGGATAATAAAATAGCTTAGCTTGAGGAATGTTAAGAAGAACATTATGAAGGAGGTTTGCTTAAATGAATAAAAAGAAGGCATTCTCGTTATATACGATAATAATTTCCTGGTTTTCTGTTCTGTTCATGGATAAAAAATCATTAATAAGGTATTTACCTGTAGCAAGTTTTATTAATTTATTTATAAGTGTTTTTAGTGTCATCGCAAATAAAAGAAAATGGTGGATAAATAAAAATCCATTTTCCCCTGGTAATGTTGATTTCTCATATATATTAGGACCATATTTTGTTGCAACGCTATGGATATTTAAACTAACTTATGGTAATTTTCCAAAATACTTAATTACCAATGCCCTTGTGAATATCATTAATGCTTTTCCACTTGCTTCTATATGGGGAAATTTTGGTATATTTAAATTTAAAAAAATAAATCATATTTCTTGGTATTTTATTTGTGTATTTTTAGCAATTTTTATCTATGGCTATCAGTACATTGTGGAAAAGATAATTATAAATAAAAATAAGATAGAATCTGTGTAACATTAGATTTTTATTAGTTATTTAAATGTGCTTGAAGATGGGGTCGCTGTTACGACTCTTTTGTGCATTTAAAATAAAGGTCACGATGTTTTGAATAAAGTCGCGATATTTGCAAAAAAGTTAAGATGCTTTACCCCTTTGAATATAGTTATTTAAAGGGGTGTTTTTATAGTGAAAGGAAGTTCAAGGTGCATCTCTTTTGGAAATCTAATCCGTAGTCAAAAAGGAAGATTGAATAGGGGGTGAAATATGCAAAAAACATTATTTTTATGACATACCATTATTAATCATTAAACGAAAGTTTTGGTTATTAAATATTTAGCACAACCACTAATATGAGAGGAATTGCAAAAACACCTGAGCCCCCTTATTACATAGTGATTTTTGCATCACAGCGAACTGAGGGTGATAGGGGTTAGTCTCGGTTAATTTGATTGGTTAAAAATATTTTAACTATCACGGGTATCATTTATTAAGCATGAACGGATTATTGTTCTTCCACAGGGGAGCACATTCCTCTAACAAATAAATGCGTCTATTCAGAAATTAAACAACTATATTAACCCCGCCTAAAATTTAGAACGGGGTTATGCATGTTTGAGGTTTTAAAATTAAAAAACTTTATTGTCACTTTACAACTGCTGTTAAAAAATAATAAAGATGTTTAAAAAGCCTGCTATGTTGAGGTGACCACCAAAAGTTAAAGTTCGCTCTAACTTTTGGGGTGCAGTACATGTAATTAATCGGCCTCATGGTCTTTTTATCGAAAGTATTTAGAAACAGATACAATTTAAATCTTAAAATGACCTACTGCTTTTCTTAAGTTCTCAGATAACTCCGCCAAAAGAGAAGATGATGAAGAAACTTCCTCCATTGAAGCAAGCTGTTCCTCTGCAGCAGCTGCAATCTCTGAAGAGCTCATAGAAGTTACATTCGCTATCTTGGCTATTTCTATTATGGATAAATTGACCTGTTGTGCATTTTCAGATAATTTCTCTGAAATAGTTGATAGTTCTTGTGTTTGTGAATTTACTTGATCTACAGAACTCAAAATATCATCAAATTTCTTACTTGTTTCTCTCGTCAAGTCTAATCCATTTGCTACATCTTTATTTCCCGTTTGCACCATTTCTACAGCTTTTTTTGTATCTAATTGAATAGATTGGATTAATTGTGAAATTTGATTGGCGGAGTTTCTTGAATCCTCTGCCAACTTACGAACTTCATCAGCAACAACCGCAAAACCTTTTCCATATTCACCTGCCCTTGCAGCTTCTATCGCAGCATTTAAGGACAAAAGATTTGTTTGATCTGATATAGCAGTAATAAGCTTTATTATTTCTTCTATCTCAGATGATCTTTTTTCTAAAGCTAATATCACCTTATTGGTTTCTAAATTAGATTGATTTATATGATTAATTTGTTGTGATACTTTATGTATGTACTCATTCCCTAGATTTGCTTGTGCTTTTGTATCAACCACAGACTTTGCTACATAAGAGGCATTTTCTGCAATATGTTCAATATCTTTAATCATTTTTTCTATAGCATCTACGCCTTCCTCTGTTTTCTTTCCTTGAATTTCAATTTTATTCACAACATCATTAATAGAATTTGAGACCTGGTTTGTTGCTGCATTTGTTTCTTGAGCACTCGCTGATAATTCTTCTGATGATGAAGCCACTTGTTCTGATGAAGAGCTAACCTGAAGAATCGTGTTTCGCAGATTTTCCCTCATTTGATTAAAAGAATCTGCTAATTGCCCTATTTCATCATGAACATTTACTTTAACTTCCTTCGTTAAGTCTCCTTTACTTACATAACTTGCGGAAACAAGTAATTCCTTAATAGGATTTGATATTCTTCTTGCTAAAATGATTGCAATAAATATTCCTATTACAATAAAAAAGAGCGAAAGAATAATGCATGTCCATATCATGCTAGCCTTTAGCTTCGAAATGAAATTTGCGTCTACGTCAACACCAACAACAGAATCCGTTCCACTTATCTTTTTGTAAGCAGACACATGAGATCCGATTTCATCCTTATAGACATCAGTCTTGAGTATTCCCGTTGTATTAAACGCTTTCAACTGATCTTTGTTAAAATGCCATTCTCGCATAAAATCATCTGAATCATTAGCTAACAGTATATATTGCTTCCCATTATCAATTGTTTCAATATAAACAAATTGTACTTTATATTTTTTCTGATATTCACGAGCCTGAGCTAATAGTTCCTTCTGAACAGTTGGATCTTTCTTTGCACGCTCTATTAAATCACCATTTAAATTAGGAAATATATCCTCTATTTTTAAAGCCGAATTTTCTTTAAATTGCTTCACAACATTATCTTCAATCAAGTAATTCGTTATGAAAAATATTATAAAGCTAAATATGATGCTAATGGCTATGATTGGAATTAATATTCCTCCGAGGATTTTAAACTTAACCGTTTTACCTTTTTTCAACTTTTCAACCTTCTTTTTGCGGTATTTTTTTCTGTAGATTTTCATAAATAGCTAGCTTCATAAATATATGCTTACACTTCTCTTTATAAACAATATAAAGAGATCGCTTACAACATACAGCCTCTATCTTAAATAGTGCAGTTTCGTCCTATACTTTGAGTAGTTATCATTCCTTTCATTTTTTTCCATCAGAATCTACTTAATTATATTTATATAACAATTGGTAATTTTATCCCTGTAATTATGCTATTTCAATATACTATAGGAAAATTTCACTAAAAATTCGCAAATGCGCCCTTTTATCCCTAATACTGGAATTTCAGGAGTTTAATTAGGGCGTTGTGGAAAAGCGTTAATGTTTAAGGAAGGTAATTTTTCAAATATTAGCTTAATATTCTTTTTTTTTTACAAAATATTAATTATACCCTTTTAGCTTTATTTGCTTAGTGAAATAATCACTTTATTTATTCTCTTAACATAGAGGATTTTTTTTATTATTATGGAATAAATAAAAGAAGAAAACAACGTAGGAAGAAAGGAAGGAAGGTGTTAAGAGTTGGCAATTACTATTACGATGGGAATTCAAAAAGGCGGTTGCGGTAAATCGATTACTACAGGTATTCTTGCTTATTTATTAAAGGAAGATGGATATCGTGTATTAGCAATTGATATGGACTCACAGGGTAACCTAACTGAGCTTTTATCAGAGCGACCATCTAATGAATTTGCGGGGAAGTCAGTATTAGAAGCAATGCAAAAGCCTTTAATGAAATGATTGAGGAAGATTATCCGAAAGATGTTTTTAAGACTATTATTACAAGAAAGGCCCCAATTGGAAGATTAGCATTATATGGATTTAATGAAAATCCAGAACTAAGACAAGCATTAAAGCAATATAAAAGCTTTTATAAGGAGTTGATTGATCGTGTCTAAAGTGAACGACATTAAAAATATGAAACGCCAGCAAAAATTTATCACTCCTACGCAAGTATTGGCTGAAACAGTAGGAGAAGAGAGCAAAGAAGAAATAAATCTTTCTTCGAACCAAGAAATAAAACAACCAAGAAAGGAAGTACGAAAAGTGGAGAGAAAACGAGTATCTTTTGATTTGCGAACAGATTTACATAAAGAGTTAAAAATGCAGGCACTTATTCAGGAGAAAAATATTTATATCTTGATTGAAGAAGCTTTGGAGAAATATTTAATTGAGAATAAACAATGAAGGAGAAGATAATTTCTCCTTTTCTTATTTAAACAAGCTGGTAAAAAAACATGTATTATGAGTGGTAAAAGTTGATTCAAATAAAGCACGCATCTTATTTGGTAACATAAAGTCTGATCTTTTTAAAATCCTTGAAATAAAAGAAGAAAAAGAAGATATTTGGGATAATAACGAATTTCTTGTAGAAAAAATAAAATTAGAAGAAAAGCTTAAAGTATAACATTTTTGGTGCATACTTAAATAAACTACTATAAAGAATAGAGTCTTAATTTTTTTATTAAAAGTTAGGATTCTATTCTTTATTTTTGATGATCAAATTAGTAGATTGTAATTTAAATATTAATAAAAAATGCATAAATAAAGATACGAAGAAACGTTTATTTCTTCGTATCTTTATTTATTCTTAAAAAAATATAGATGAATCCCATTAAAGAATTTGTGATATTAAAGTATAGATTTTTATAATTGAAATCCATACTTTCTATGTTACATTAAAGCAATTTGGCGTTAAAGCGACGCGGCTTTAAAGCTTCGAACTGAATTTGAACATTTAATCACAAATGATCAATTAGCTTGTTAAGAGGTTTTTAAATGTTATAATGATGGACGTACTTGGTTTTATATATTAAACCGAGTTTCCCATTTTGTACTAATCCATGCTATTTCAACTTTAGATAAGGTAGGTGACCATAAGTATTTTATAAATTCAACTTGAGTCTATTGAATATTAATAGACTCCTATGAATAATTTTTTAAGAGAACAACGATCAATTTTTATAAAAAATGCATGGATTATTTTAAGAAATGGTTTTAATAATCATCATAGAATGAAAACGTTTCAAGAAAGGAATGGAAATATGGCAAAGTCAAAAAGTTTATCCCTTTTCGGATTGATTGGTATTACAATGGCTTTCTTTGGTACTGTGCGTAGTGTTCCAACACTGGCTGCTACTGGATGGACCAGTATCTTTTATATGTTTCTCGCTTCATTTTTATTTGCCTTACCGATTACCTTACTTTCCGCAGAATTTTCAACTACCTTTCCAGTAGAAGGTGGACCGCAAGTATGGGTAGAAAAGGCTTTAGGAAAAAAATGGGGATTCGTTACCTCATGGTTATTATGGGTTCAGATGTTCTTCGGAATGGTAATGGTTGCCTCTACAATAGGTGTTCTTTTTGGATACGTTATTGGAAAACCAGAACTTGCTTCTAATAACATGTTTATTTTAGCAACTATTTTAATTTGTTATTGGGGTATTACACTTCTAAATATTAAATTCGATATGGTTAAAATTGCTGGTAACTGGGGGGCTGTTATTGGTGTTTATATTCCATTCTTGTTTTTAATCGGGCTTGGCATTGCTTACATGATTAAAAATGGTATAAACCCAGACGGTTATTTAGCTGATTTTCATTTTAAAGATTTATGGCCAGATTTTTCAGATTTAGGTAGTTTAACGTATCTATCTGGAATTATGTTCATTTTCACTGGAGTTGAAATTTCATCTGTCCATGTAAATAAGATGGAAAATCCAAGACGAAACTACCCAGTTGGGATCCTCTTTTCAGTTATCGCAATTATTGTTTTAAATCTTATTACTGGGTTGACTGTTGCAGATGGTGTTCCAAATGGAAAAATGGAATTAGCAAATATTACTCAACCATACTTGATCTTTTTGAAGGATTTTGGTCTTCCAACAGTCTTAGCAAATATTGTTTCTGCAATGATATTAATTGGGGTGTTAACTCAATTAAGTGCATGGGTATTAGGACCAAGTAAGTCAATGTTGAAGGTAGCTCAAGAAGGAATGCTACCACCATTTTTTCAAAAGAAAACAAATAGAGATATACCAATTACTTTAGTATTAATTCAAGCAGGTGTTATTACAGTTGTTTCTCTAGCATATTTATTAATTCCAAATGTTAGCAGTGCATTCTTAATGATTACCTGTACAACTACTATTTTATATTGTATTGTATACCTTTTAATTGGAATTTCGGCAATTCGTGTACGCTATACAATGCCTAATATTGATAGACCATTCCGTGTAGGTAACAAAGGTAATGGACTTATGTGGGTCGTAGCAATTTTAAGTCTTGCTAGTACATTAATTGCTATTGCAGTTAGCTTTATTCCACCAGATATCTTTAAGGCAAGTCAATATCCTTTCTATATTGGATTCCAAGTAGTGGCAACGTTATTGATGATTGGCTTAGCATTGGTGATCTACAAATTCAAAAAACCAGAGTGGAAGATTTCTGAGGTTGAAGAGGAAAGATCAAAAGCAAGTTAATGATGAGATCTGTTTAATAGAATTACATGAAATATATGATTATAAACTTCAATGTTCATTAGTTTATTACTGAAAATTGGAGCAATATAACTTAAAATGTGAAATGTTTAACATACTTTTAGTAAGGAGAGCCGAACATGGATGATTTAAATTTAAAAGCACTATTTTTGGGAAGTAACGGTGAGAATGTTGATTTATTTAAAAATTCATTATCAAAATTAGTAGATGAACACGTTGGTTGGCGTAAAAACTATCAACCTGAAGACTTACCAATTATTAAACCAAAAGATATGAGATCTGAAAGCTTCCAAGGAACTATTGATAGAGTAGATAATGTATTGAATGAATTATCAACAAAAATTCGAGCTAACTCAGTACCTTGGCATTCTTTACGTTATTGGGGCCATATGAATTCAGAAACCTTACTTCCAGCAATTATTGCTTATACTTATGGAATGTTATGGAATGGTAATAACGTAGCATATGAGTCATCTCCAGGAACATCCCAAATGGAAGAAGAAGTTGGATTAGATTTTGCGAAACTTATGAGCTATCCAGAAGGAAAAAGCTGGGGACATATCTGTGCTGATGGAACAATTGGAAATATTGAAGGACTTTGGTACGCACGTAATATGAAGTCTATTCCATTTGCAATTAAAGAAGTTGCACCAGATTTAGTTAAAGATAAGAGTGAATGGGAATTATTGAATATGTCCGTTCAAGAAACCTTAGACCTTATTGCGGCAATTCCAGAAAAAATTGAGGACATTAAAGCCCATTCTGCTCGTAGTGGTAAGAATATCCAAAAATTAGGTAAATGGATAATTCCACAAACAAAGCACTATTCCTGGATTAAGGCTGCTGATATCGTCGGTATCGGTCATGAAAATGTTGAACAAATTGATATTGATGAACATTATCGAATGGATATTGACAAATTAGAAGCTAAAATTCGCGAATTCACTGAAAAAAATATTCCAATTCTTGGCGTAGTTGGTGTAGTTGGTACCACAGAAGAAGGACAAGTTGATCGCATTGATAAAATTGTGGAACTTCGAAACAAATTAGCCAAAGAAGGTATTAATTTTTACCTTCATGTTGATGCAGCTTACGGAAGCTATGCACGCTCTATTTTCTTAGACGAAAATAGTAATTTCATTGATTATGATAAGCTTGATCAATATTATGAAAAATATCATGTTTTCACAGAAAAAAATGAATGGTTAACAGAAGATATTTATAATTCTTTTAAAGCTATGAGTGAAGCTGATTCAATTACTATTGATCCTCATAAGATGGGATATATTCCGTATTCAGCAGGCGGTATCGCTATTAAAGATATTAGAATGCGTGATATGATTTCTTACTTTGCAACATATGTATTTGAAAAAGGTGCAGATATTCCTGCATTATTAGGTGCTTTTATGCTTGAAGGTTCTAAAGCCGGTGCAACTGCAGCAGCTATTTGGACAGCTCACAGAGTATTACCTTTAAATGTTACTGGATATGGAAAATTAATTGGTGCAAGCATTGAAGGAGCATACAGATTCTATAATTTCTTAAGTAACAAAAAATTCATAGTTGGAGAAAAGACAGTTGTTTGTCATACATTAACCAAACCTGATTTTAATATGGTTGACTATGTGTTTAAAGAAGAAGATAACTCAAATTTAGTAGAAATGAATGAATTCAATAAAGCATTTTATGATTACGCTTCTTATGCTAAAGGTGGGCTATATAATAATAGCTTTATGACTTCTCATACAGATTTTGCTACTGATGACTATGGAAATAGTCCGTTACCATTTGTTCAAAGTCTTGGATTTAGTAAATATGAGTGGGATAAGACAGAAAAAGTAACTATTCTTAGAGCTTGTGCCTTATCACCATATGCATGTGAAAAAGAAGTATTTGATGAATATGCAGCAAAAATAGAAAAAGCAATTCAAGAAAAGTTAGAAGCAATCTATAGTGATAAACAAGAAGATGAAATGTATAAACGCTTGTTCAAAGAATTATCACAAGAAAAAGAAGAAGAATTGGTTTATGTCAAATAAAAATAGTTGTTTATCTTTGTAAAGAATTAAGTTTAAGAAAATATCATTGGTCACATCCAAAAATAATTAATTTCCTCTGAAAAGTTATTAAATAAAAAAAGGATGTGTCCTAAAAGAATGAACAAGAAGAATTGGTTTATGTCAAATAAAATTTATTGTTCATCTTTGTAAAGAATTAAGTTTAAGAAAATATCATTGGACACATCCGACAATAATTTATTTTACCTCTATTAAGCTATTAGATTACGGAAAGATGTGTCCAAAAAAGTAAAGAAAAAATAAATAATTATTAAAATAGCACCTTTCCTTGTAAAAATGAGTTCATAAAAACATCATTGGACACATCCTAGGAATAATTTATTTTTCCTCAAAAAATAATTAAATTCAAGGGATGTGTCTAATAAAAGAAAATAACTAAAAGAGTAGAGAAGGTAAAAATATGAAAAATATTACATTGAAAGAAAGTGTTTTTCTTTTAAGTGTCCTATTGGCTATATTCGGTATTTGTATTATTGGATTTGAGTTGCCTCCGCAAATTCCAATATTAATTATAATAGGTATTATATTTATATTTGCAAAAATTAAGGGTGTTTCTTGGGATATTATTCACAAAGGAATAGAAAATGGAATTAAACCAGGGTTAATTCCTATTTTTATTTTCATGTTAATAGGTGCCTTAGTGAGCGTTTGGATTGCAAGTGGGACAATACCCACAATTATGATATATGGATTTAAAATATTATCTCCAAAACTATTCTTGCCATCAGTATTTGTAATTAGTTTCATAGTTGGTATTGTCGTAAGTTCATTTACAACAATTTCAACTGTAGGAATTGCACTTTCCGGTATGGGACAATTAATGGGATTTGATCCAGCCTTAACAGCAGGAGCCATCGTTTCTGGTGCTTATTTAGGGCACAATGTATCACCGTTAGCAGATACAACAAGTCTAGCATCTGCACTTGCAGAAATTGATATGTTTGAACATATTGCTAATTTGATGAAAACTGCTATTCCTACTTTTATTATTTCCTTAGTATTTTTTATGTTTTTTGGACATTCTAATACAACTGCCACAGGAGATGGTATAAATCAATTAGTAAATACACTCTCTTCAACTTTTCATATTTCAATTGTTACATTACTACCTTTATTAGTTATGTTTATTTTTTCATGGAAAAAAGTACCAGCTATACCAACTTTACTGGTTAGCATCGCAGTCTCTGTAGGTATTATTTATTTAAATAATCCACATTTAAGTTTTCTTGATCTTGCAAATTTGATTCAAGACGGATATGTTTCTAAAACAGGTGTGAAAAGTGTCGATTCATTATTAACCCGAGGCGGCATCCAAAGTATGATGTGGTCTGTTTCGCTTATCTTTCTAGCTTTATCTCTAGGTGGCTTGTTAGTCGAATTAAAGGTAATAGACACACTTATAAAAAGTATTCGCAATATTGTTAATACAAAAGGTAAACTGATTCTGACTACAACATTAACCTGTATTGGTGTAAATGTCATGGTTGGGGAACAATATTTATCAATGATACTACCAGGTAGAGCATTTAAGAAGCAGTACGACGCTATTAATCTGCAATCAAAGGAACTTTCTAGTGTTTTAGCAAATGCTGGAGCAGCAATTAACCCTCTTATTCCTTGGGGTGTTAGTGGTGTCTTTATAAAAGGAGCTCTAGGTATATCCACCATGGATTACTTTCCATTTGCTATTTCTTGTATAGTTGCCTTCGTGTTAAATATTATACTCGGCTTTATTATTCCTAATAAGGAAGCCAATTATATGGCAACAAAAAAAGTATCATAATTATTGAAATATATTATTTTTTATTTTAAATAAAAACTTTTTTAGCTTTTACAAAAAGGTCCGCAGAAATATTAACATTATTTCTGTCGACCTTTTTGTATTTTCTAGTGTAAAGAAAAAATATTGACGAAAAATATTAATCGCAAATTCAAAAGAAAGAATTGATTAATCTGTTAATCTTACAAGATTGTTGTTTTTCTTACCTTTACGAACGATAATAAACCTTCCTCCTATGGAGCTTTCCATAGTGATATCTGCATTGATATCATTAACTCGATCACCGTTTATTGAAATGGCACCGTTACTAACATCTTCTCGTGATTGACGTTTAGATGGTTCAAGACCTATATCTACAAGCCAATCAACAATATTTTTTGATTCCTTTGATGCATGGAATGTAGGCATATTTTTAAAACCTATCTCAATTTCATCTGCGGTCAATGATTTAATGTCTCCATTAAATAATGCGTCTGAAATTTTTAATGCTTGGTCTAATGCGTCTTCTCCATGTACAAACTTTGTAACTTCAAACGCAAGTACCTTTTGTGCCCAACGTTTATGAGGCTCAGTTCTCACTTTTACTTCTAAATCATGAATTTCCTCTTTTGATAAGAAGGTAAATAGCTTTAGAAATTTAATAACATCTAGATCATCAGTATTTAACCAGAATTGGAAGAACTCATATGGAGTTGTTTTTTCTGGATCTAACCAAATAGCTCCGCCTGCGGTCTTACCAAACTTGGTTCCATCAGCCTTTAATAGTAATGGGATGGTTGTTCCAAATGCTTTTGCTTCTGGACCTTCTTTTTTACGAATAAAATCAATTCCAGCTGTAATATTGCCCCATTGATCACTTCCGCCTATTTGCATTTGTACATCCAATTCTTTAAATAGATGGTGGAAATCTAGGGATTGCAGGATTTGGTATGAAAACTCTGTAAAAGATATACCTTTATCCAAGCGACTAGCCACAACATCTTTGGCTAACATACTATTAACACCAAAGTGTTTTCCGTAATCGCGTAAAAAATCAATTATATTGATCTTATGAGTCCAATCATAGTTATTTACAAATATTAATGGATTAGGAGCGTTATCAGAGTTAAATATTTTGTTCATTTGTTTAGTAAGTTTTTCAACATTATGTTGAACGGTCTCTAATGTTTGTAATTGACGTTCTGTTGTGCGCCCACTTGGATCCCCAATTGTTCCTGTTGCCCCTCCAATCAAAATAACTGGATGGTGGCCATGCATTTGGAAACGTTTCATCATAACAAAAGGTAATAAGTGGCCAATATGCATGCTATCACCGGTTGGGTCGATACCACAGTATAAGTATATTGATTTCTCTTCTACTAGTTTGTGTATCCCTTCGGCGTCCGTTTGTTGGTTAATTGCGCCTCTCCATTCTAATTCGTCAATAATATTCATGTCTTTTCACTCCTTTTTATGATATAAAAAAACGCCCCTATGTCATATAGACATAGGGACGATTATTTTAACCGTGGTACCACCCTAATTTGCATTAACAGTAACCATAAACATATTAATGCAGCTCATTTACGATATATATCGGATTGTTAGTCCGCTTAGCATTACCTAAGAAACTCGAGAGTGTAATTTGCGAATTTGTTTGTGCTAAGTTCCATCAACCCTTAGCTTTCTAAGTAACAGTGACAAATTGCTACTTCGCTCCTTCATTGTTATATAATATTAAATTATCTATTATTCTAATAGAACAACCAAAGCTTGTCAAGTAATAATAAATTATTATATTAAAATAAATTAATTTAATTTTATATATCAATATTAGCAAAGTAGTAAATGATTAAATCAAATAATTATATAGTAAGTAGCTCTGTCTTATCGATATATCCGGCATGATTAGACAGCCTTTTAGCTAAATGAATAATTTCACTAATGGCCTCGTCTTTTTTTTCATACCAACTATCTTCTAATAGAGTACAGTTGACTCCACAAATTATTTCATTTTTATGATTATATACAGGGGCTGCAATAGAATAACAACCTTTTGCCCATTCTTGATCACTAATAATATATCCTAACTTTCTAGCAATTTCTAACTGCTCCCAAAGCTCATCTATCGTCTTTATTGTATTAGGAGTCTTCCTAACCAGATCTTTTTCTTTATATAGGACTTGCAACTCATTATAATTGTATTGAATCAATTGGATTTTCCCAGTAGCTGTTGCGTGGGCTGGATATTGCATGCCTACTTCAATTGCTACTCGGACAGTTGAATCATTTTCTTGTTTTGCTAAAAATAATACATTGGTTTCATTTAAAACTCCCAATAGAATATTTTCCTTTAAATTTTCCCTTGTTTTTAATGCTTCCATGTTAAACGATTGTAGTAAATTAAAATTTTGGAAATAAGCTGAACCGTACGCACCTAGAGCTGGACCTAAGATATAAGTATCCCCTTTTTCTTTAATAACCCATCCTAAAATTTCAAGAGTATTTAACAATGAAAACATTGAACTTTTGTTAATATCTAGAGCTTTTGAAATATCTATTAATCTGTATTTTCCAGGATGCTTTGCTATTAAATTAAGAACTAGATTTGCTCGTTCAATCGAACGCATCCAATATTTTTCTGACATGTGATCAGCTCCTATTGATAGAAACTATAATGTTAAAGTTTAAATAATACAACCTACTAACGGCCAACGAATTTATTATAAAATGGTTATTTTTATTATATCATTTATTTAATTATGAATTAAGCGAATATTAAAACTAAATAGCGCTTACAGATCTATATACTTTCAGGCAAATGATGTTTATACATTTTTAATGCATCTGTATGCTCTTTTAAAACAGTTAAAGTTTTTGGATTAGGCTTTACATAAATAACAGGATAGTCCTTTTCATCAAATTTCTCATTAACTAAAAGGCTAATTTTTCTTCACCTATTGAAAATTGGGAATCAACACCAGTTTTGTTTCCACGAGCATCTAAACGAATCCATTTATTAAGAGGTTTTAAATAAATAGCATTTAAAGCATGAAGGGAATATCCTTTTTCTGGGGTATCAAACAACATCAATCGCTGATAACAGAAACCTGTTGGTATTCCTTGCGAACGCAATAGTGATGCTAATAAATTTGATTTTGCGTAGCAAATTCCTTCTTTATACTTTATTACTTCTGATGCTTTACAAGTAACTCGTTTTCCTTGAATATCCCATGAATGAGATATTTCATCACGAACAAATTCATAAGCAATTTTTGCCTTTTCAATTTCTGATTGAGCTGAGTTAAAAAGTTCCTTAATTTTCTTTTTTATCATTGGATTAGAGAAATTAACTTCATCAAATTCAAGTAAATAATCTTCTAATTGTTCAGACTCACAAATCATTTTCATTAACTATATCCACCTCATTGTGCATAATTATGTATAAATTAGAATTATTATACAACAAAATAAGGTGGTTTTAAATATTTACTGTTAAATTATCCTGCCCTTTAGCTTAATAAGAAATATCAATATGAAACACTTTTAAATTTTTCCGGTTCTTTTTTATTATACGGTCCTCGTATATTCCAACTCGTTCTTTAGTCTGTGTAAAAAAAGGAGTTGAATGCTTGAAAGATTTTTTTATCTCAAACGGCATATTTTGTTTTAAGATAACTTTCAAGAAATTATGAATTCTATCCTGAGCATGTTGAAGATTTTGTAATTATGTGAAATGCTATTGTGGTGAAAAAAAAAGGAGAAATTAAAAGAATTGAGTGAGGTGCCAGTGGTACTTGATCTCGATTCTTTTTGTTGACTGAAGCGTTTTATAAAAATCTTTTACTTGAAAAGAAAGTTTTTACTAACATTCTCATTAAAGGTACTACTGATGCAGTGCTTTTTTATAGTAACTCTTTAATAGACTGGCTGCTAATTCATCATAATCATCACTTATATATAGGTAAAAATTCGAAATTTCCAAAAATCACTTACGATAAACAAATCTTTTTGCAAAATCCACTGCCTTAATAATAGAAACATTGAATTCGAGAGGGTGTCAGATGAAAGAATTAATTAAGTATGAGCTGAGCTATATAAACTGTTTAAACAGGCATCGTGATTTCGGAGGGCACTTACCTTCAATGCACTGATTTTTTGAGTATAGCATTGGGAATCGGTAAGAATTTACTTAAATAGGGAATGCCTTATGAAATTACGATATACACGATTCAGAGTTTCACATAAAAAGTCGGTTTCCAACTTTCTTTACATGGTGATTTCTGGCGGTTCCACACATTCTTTTTTTCACTTTTATCATGTATAGATTTTTAATTAATAAAATTAGTTTTCTGGTTTTTTTAACACTTGACAACTGCTGTAGATTTGAAAGAAAGTTGTGAAGCTTTTCCCCTTTAGATCTAATTGTCTAAAGGGGTGTTTTTATGTCTAAAAGAAAAAGAACGTCTAAAATTAAGAAGTGGATTAAAGAAGGTCATGGCACAGGTATTGGTTCAGAATATAAGCCATGGCTAAAAGTTTTAAGAAGATGATTTCTGTAGTTTGATCTCTTTCAAAATGAAAAATCTTTAACTTACCCATTTATAATTTTTAGATGAGTTTTTTCTAGCAAAAGCTCACCTCCAAACTGCTTCTGAACAAAACGAATAAACTCCTTCATAACATATGAGGTGTATCCGCCTTTTTTGGTAATTAGAACAATTTTCTCGTTGAAAATCATGTTATCAATAGGTATGCTTTTAATTAGTGGAAAATTATATCGCTCTATAATCGGTTCTGGAAGTATAGAAATCCCCATGTTAAGAGAAACCATTTCAACGATTAAATCCCACTGTGAACTAATAAAATCAATATGTGGATTAAACCCAGCTTCCTTACATGACTTTAATATATGGTCATTAAGCATAGACTTATCATCTAAAATATTAAATGATTCGTCTTTCAGATCTTTCATGTTAACCTTTGGTTTGCTCGCCAAGTGATGATCCTTATGAACGATCAAATTGCTTCGATTTTGGACTACTGGAAAAACATCAAAGGCGTCATGAACTATAGGTAAAGCCACAACTGCAATATCAAGCAATCCTTCTAATAGTTTTTCTTGAACACTATTTACTCCATCCTCAATTAATGTAAAGGTAATGTGGGGGTAGGTTCTGTGAAAATCAGCAATTATTTTTGAAAAGTAGCAAGTTTCGATTACAGGTGGGATACCAACTCTTATCTGCCCTTTATTCAGATTTTCGACATTATAAACAGATCTCGGTAAGTAATCAAATTCCACTAAAATTTTCAGTGCCTGTGACAAAAAAACATCTCCGGCATCTGTTAATTTAATCGTTTTCTCTGAACGATCAAACAATAATACCCCAAGTTCACTTTCTAAACTTTTAATCATCTTGCTTAATGCAGGTTGAGATACATGTAATTTGTGTGATGCTACTGTAAAGCTTTTTTCTTTTGCAACATTAACAAAATACCTTAGATGATGAATATTCAATAGGAACACCTCATTTTGAATATCTATTTCTTTGTATCAGAGTTCTGTAAGAAAAAATTGTGAAATTGGCTTCTTGAACTGGTATAGATGCTTGTCTACTTTGATCAAAGATATTTCAAAAATTGAATTTTTAAGGACGTAAATAATGTAATTTGGGGAAATTTTCATGGCTGGCAGTTTTATCTCTGTAAGCCTTTTGCACCTCCTGTTGTTTTCATAATTAGGAAACAGATCCATCATTTAAATTTTGCTCACTATTTCACATTACTCGATAAAAAAAGAGGTTTTTTAGCTTTTTTTCTTTTTTAATAAGCAACAGTGCATAAAAAGCCTTTTTTGCATAATGATCAGTGTTTCTTAAATCCTTACAATATCAGTATAATGCTTGGAAAATTTATTGTGTTTTAAAATTATCTTCACTTCAATTTTATTATTTTATGATAATTTTGACAGGATAGTGACAAAAAAAAGACCGCTTCTACTAAGAATCGGTCATTGAAAAAGTGCACATATGTCTGTATTCACTTGGTGATTGGCCTTCCTTTCGTTTAAAACTAGTAGCAAAGTAGGCGGCACTGGTAAACCCTGTCAGATTGGCAATCGTTTCAATTGGTATCGAGGTGATTTTTAGGAGTTGCTTCGATTTTTCCAAACGGTAATTAGTTAAGAATTCAACAAAGGTTATCTCTGTTACCTCTTTAAATAAGCGGCTAAAATGAGATGGGCTGAGGTAAACAAGATTGGCTACTTCTTTTAAATGAATCGGTTTCTGATAATTTATTCTTATGTAGTCCATTGCGGCTAGGATAGGGTTTCCCAAATCCGTTTCTAATTTGGCTGGTGTTGTTTCTTTATTAGTATCCAAAAAAGGGAGAGAGTTATGAAAAAGTCGTTCCGTATGTAAACGCTCTAAGATCTGCAAGAGTTCCCCACTTGCAATCGGTTTCAGTAAATAAGCTGAAAAACCAGCGTTCATACATGTTTGGACAGTTTTGAATATTTGAAGGTGAGAGACCACTACGACAGGAAGACTAGGATCGATCTCTTTTGCTTTTTTTCCAAATTTCAGCCCATCCATATCTGGGAGAGTCAATTCAGTGATTAAAAAGCTAGGGTGCATTTCCTTAATCCTTTCTAAGCCCTTATCTGCTGTTTCTTCCTCCCATATAGCCAAATCCATATAGGGACTATATTCAATGATGGATCGAATTGATTCCCTCGCTTCCTGATCATCGTCCACAAGTAAGACTCCTTTCAAAAAAAACACCTTCTTTCCTTTCAAAATTTTGTTGGATCTTTCAAAATTTCTCTTCCGCAAAGTGTCCGTCCTTTAGTTCTCTGAGTAAAATCTTTCCTGCAGAATTTTTAGGAATATCCTTAATAAAGATATATTTTCGCGGTCTCTTGTAATTTGGGAGCTGGTTATTGGATTTACAAAAGAAATCAAGTGCCTGAGGGGTTAATTCTTTGTTATCAGTGACGATAAAAGCTGTCACAATTTGCCCCAACCTTTCGTCATCCTCTCCTACTACTACTGCTTCTTTTACACTTGTATGTTGGCTTAGAACTTTTTCAATTTCTTGTGGGTAAATATTTTCACCGCTTGAGATGATCATTTCATCTATTCGTCCCACGACAAAGAGATCCCCTTCATCATCAATATACCCGACATCACCAGTAAAGTACCAGCCATCTTTGATTACTTTTTTGGTTACATCAGGCCTGTTCCAATATCCCCTAAATGCCTCTAGCGAACTCATATTAACTAGGATTTCGCCAATTTCCCCCTTTTTGTCCAGCCAATCAAACGAAATTTTTAAGTCACTGTTCAGTTTAACTAATTTGATGCGATTATGGATTCCCGCTTTTCCAGCACTCCCAGGTTTACTTCTTACATCCGGACAGGTACTAAAAGTATATACTTCGGTACTTCCATATAGATTTACAAAAAGACTAGGGGACATTAGTTCTGAACATTTTTCAATCAGATGCGCAGACATTGGACCTCCAGAGTATACAATCGAATGTATTGTTAAAAAGTCTGTTCTGTTTGCATAAGGGTGTGTGACAATATCATGGTACATAGTCGGGGTCAAGAAAAGACAACTAATCTTCTTATCCGAAATCATTTTAATGGCTTTGTAAGCATCAAATTCCGGGAAAGGAATATAAACTCCGTTAACAAGTGTCATAGTTAAAAGAGAACGTATCCCTATCGTATGTGATAAAGTTGGAATTCCAAGCGTCCTCTCAAACCTTTGATAACCGCACTGGAAAATATGAGCCATAGAAGAAGTATATTCATTTTTATGCGAACGAGGGACTCCTTTGGGCTTGCCGGAAGTCCCTGATGTATATAAAATAACCCCAATATCTTCATCCTGTGCGGGATAGGGCTCTACTTTTGTGATACCTTGTTTAACTAATTCATCGTAATTCAGATCGCCTAATGATTCTTCCAATCCGATTAATAACGGCCGCTCTTTAAATTTTTGTTTTTTAAGAAGGAGTTTACTCGCATTTTCAAATATTATGAATTTTGTTTCGAGATCATTTACACAATAGAGGATCTCCTCAGTTGAGGAATGTAGATTAATCGGAGCGAATATGGCTCCTAATTTTTGAATAGCCCAAAAAAGAATCACTGTCTCGATCCTGTTTTTTAAAAGGATCATTACCCGGTCCCCGTTCTTTAATCCAAGTCTATATAATGAAGATGCAACACGATCTACTTCTTTTGATAGTTGAGCATAAGTATACATTCTATCGTCTTGAATAATCACTGGGTTATCGGGGGTGCGGTCAACTGAAAACAAGAATAGTTGGTATAAATTCAAGTGAATCATCTCCTTCTACTACTTACACTTAAAATGATTTTTGCCCCTTTTTCAATAGGTTTATTTTTATTTCACAATTTTTTTAAAAAACATATCCCAATAAAGGGGAATATTTTGACTTTGGATTTTTTCAAAAATAATAATTATCGAGGGATAAGAGATGGGTGAGGTGGGTGAAAAAGAATATAAAAATGGAAAGGAGAATCTATGTTTGAAACTTGCGCTAACTGGACCATGCCCAAATACGCTAAAAAAGTTCGTGACAGATTCTCCAATCTGAGAGATTTGCATGTTTTTATGAACAAAAAGCAAGAGTGAGGCGGAATGAATTATTGTCGGCTATGTACCTCAAGAGGATGACCGATCTTCTTAATAGATTCCTTAAAAAATAATCAGAAAAAGCGAAAGCAGATGATCATTTTAAGATTCGTTCATCCTCTAAAATGGATTTCAAATCGTCTAATAAACTATTATAGAGCCTTAGAATATCAACGAAATGATCATTTTAAGTATATTTAGTCAACGCTAGAATCCACTACCTTAAGAAATCTTATGGTCTCTTACCCATAAATCATCAAATACTTTTTCTCTCTCATCGAGAGTATACCCTTGAACCACAGAATTAACATAAATAAGTGGTGTTCCGACACGATTAGGATCCACTTGGCCGGTTTCCACAATCTCATTCACTTCAGCGATAACATAATCCGCTGCCATAGCCATGATTGGATTCATTGTTATGCCTGTCATTCTGTATTCAATATTTCCCATTTTATCCGCACGGAAGCCATCAATCAAGGCTACATCTGCACGCAGAGGAGTCTCTAGTAAATATTCCTTGCCATTCACTTGAGTCTTTTCCTTGCCTTTCTCCACTAAAGTTCCTACGCCAACTGGGGTCAGGACTCCCCCTAAACCGCCGCCGCCACAGCGGATTTTTTCTGCCAAAGTTCCCATTGGAAACCATTCCAGTTCTAATTCTCCGGACAGATAAAGCTTTCTAATGGCAGGAGTGGTGCCGGTGTGTGATGATATGATTTTGCGCACTTGATGGTTCTCGACCAATTTACCAAGGTCAAATCCACCCCCAGGATAAGAACAAACGGTAGTAATAAGGGTTAGATCCTTCTTGCCACTTTCAACTAGCTTATCGATCAGCTTCAGCGGAGCACCGACGCCGAGGAAACCACCAATCATGATGGACATCCCATTTTCAATGTGGTCAATCGCTTCGTCCAGTGTAATCACTTTATCGAAAACATTCGCCATGTTAGTTCACCTCCACTAAGGGCTTGATATCTTCTGCCACAACAAATTCTGCTTCTGTCAGTTTACGCAATTCATCAACGGAAGTGGTCTCAGCAATTTCCTTAAGTACCAGACCTTGCTCCGTAACATCAAATACTGCTTTTTCCGTAATGATGCGGTCGACTACTCCTTTTGCAGAAAAAGGAAGGCTGCACAGTTTTCTGATTTTGGAAGAGCCATCTTTCGCATTATGCTCCATCGTTACGATCACACGATTGGCTCCGACCAAAAGGTCCATCGCACCACCCATGCCAGGGATAATTTTGCCTGGTACAAGCCAGTTAGCTATATTCCCTTCCTGATCCACTTCTAACGCACCTAAGATACTTACATCAACATGCCCCCCCCTGATCATACAGAAAGAGTCTGCAATATTGAAATAAGAACTTCCGGGAAGAGCTGTAATCGGTTCTGCTCCAGAATTGGCCAAGTCACAGTCATCTAAACCATGTTCAGGAGTGCCCCCGAAATTTAGCATTCCATTTTCTGACTGAAGGATCACTTTTACACCTTCTGGGACATAATTGGCGCACAACGTAGGCATCCCAAAACCTAGATTTACAACTTGTCCATTACCTAGTTCCTTGGCAGCACGTGCAGCAATTAATTCTCTGGTATGCATTTTAGATTAGTCCTCCTATTCTAATTACCGGATTTTTTACTTGAAATTCATTTTCTTATTTCTGTACCATCTTACATATTTGTTTACATCAAGCGCTTGATACAGAAATTATAGTTCTGATGAAAAAAAAAAGATAATACATAAAGGTTATGGAAAAACAATTAAAAGTTATATGAAAGGAACAAAAAAACGACAAAAAGAGATATAACCACAAGTTATTACATCATGATTTTTATGTATTATCCTTCCTTCTGTTCTGGCGTTAAAATGAAATCATCCTTTAGCTAGGGAAAAAATTAACCAAATGGGAAATGGTGATGAAAATGTAATCAGGTGGAGAATAATGGTTTAGTGAAAGAATACACGTAGTAAAATGTTATTCGTTGTCATGGCCATTAGTATAACAAACGAAAATAATAGAGAAGAACGGCAGTTTACAACCACATTTTTAAATCAATGTATTTCAAGGAGGTTAATAACATGTTTTTTGAGCTTACAGAAGAACAAAAAATGATCCAGTCTATGGCAAGAGAGTTTGCAGAAAAAGAAGTGGCACCAATCGCTGCTGAAATCGATCGAAATCATAGATTTCCAGAAGAACTTCTTCCAAAAATGAAAGATTTAAATTTAATGGGAATTCCATATCCAGAAGAATATGGTGGTGCCGGCTCTGATTATCTAAGTTATACATTAGTAATTGAAGAAATTTCCAAAGCATGTGCAAGTACTTCTGTTATATTGTCTGGACATACCTCACTTGGCACTTGGCCAATTTATCAATGGGGAACACCGGAACAAAAAGAAAAGTATCTTAAAAAACTTGCAAGTGGAGAATATCTTGCTGCCTTTGCAATGACTGAGCCAAGTGCAGGAACCGATGCAGGCTCAGGGAAAACCACAGCTGTTTTGGAAGGAAATAACTATGTATTAAATGGATCGAAAATTTTTATCACTAACGGTGGGTATGCAGATGTTTATATTGTTACAGCTTTGACTGATCCTTCAAAGGGCGCCAAGGGAATGTCAGTATTCATCGTTGAAAAAAATACACCCGGATTCTCTGTTGGCGAAAAAGAACGTAAGTGCGGAATTAAAGCTTCTAGTACCACACCATTATACTTTAATGATTGCCGTATTCCTAAAGAAAATCTCCTTGGTAAGGAAGGGGAAGGCTTCAAAATAGGAATGATGACACTTGATGGTGGCCGTATTGGTATTGCAGCACAAGCACTTGGTATTGCTGAAGGTGCATTGGATGCAGCAATAAAATTTGCAAAAGAACGTGTTCAATTTGGAAAGCCGATTGCAACAAAACAAGCTATCCAATGGATGATTGCGGATATGGCAACAGAAATCGATGCAGCACGCTTCCTTGTTTATCGTGCAGCATGGACTAAAGACCAAGGTCTCCCTTTCTCAAAGGAAGCTGCCATGGCGAAACTGTTCGCAGCAGAAATGTGTACTCGTGTCACAAGTAAAGCAGTTCAGATTCACGGAGGATACGGATATACAGAAAACTACCCGGTTGAAAGAGCATATCGTGATGCAAAAATAACAGAAATTTATGAAGGTACATCTGAAGTACAACGCATGGTTATTGCAGGTAAGTACCTTCGCTAAAAAGTATTTGCAGCAATTGCTAAGAAGACGGATAGTTTTCAAGCTGTTCACCTACTGCAGAAAGGAGTGTTGTAATTGAAAATTATTTCTTGTTACAAATGGGTACTTGACGAAGCAGATCTTCAAATTGATCCAACTTCCCATTCGTTGCTAAAGGAACGTGCAAAATATAAAATCAGTGAATATGACAAGAACGCAATCGAATGTGGAGTGCAATTAGTAGAAGACCAAGGTGGAGAAGTTATTGCTTTAACAGTTGGTGCAGATCAAGTCAAAAATTCCCTAAAAGAAGCTTTGTCAAGGGGGCCAGAACGTGCTGTTTATGTAAAAGATCCAGTAATGGAACAGGCTGATTCAAACGTTACAGCAAAAATTTTGGCCGCTGCTGTCCAACATGTTAAAGATATTGATCTTGTGATTTGTGGAGAAGGTTCAAGTGATGAATATGCACAACAGGTTGGTCCACGGATTGCTCAACTCCTTGGATTACCAGTTATTACATTTGTAAATAAAGTTACCATTTCCAATGGAGTCCTACATGCTGAACGTAAAGTTGATGAAGGAATTGAAGTGGTTGAAGCCAGTTTGCCAGCAGTGATTACTGTGCTTCCCGAAATCAACGAACCAAGAATACCTAGTTTAAAACAGATTTTAGCTTCTAAGAAAAAACCTGTTGAAGAATTGACTACAGAGAGTTTTGGAATTGTTGAAACGGACCGAATAAATAAATTATGTCGGAAACAAGTGGTTGGTACAGTTATGGAGCGTAAGAATATCAAATTCCAGGGAGAAGTACAGGACATCGTTTCTAAAACTGTCGATGTTTTAAAAAGAGAAGGCTTTTGTTAAGTTAGGAAAGGAGGAATACGATGTCAGAAATATGGGTTATTTCCGAAACCACGTCTTCAATTCTTGAGCTGATCGCTCATGCGAAAAATTTTTCACAAGGAGAAGAAATAATTGCATGGTCTTTTACAGTAGAAGGTGCTGAGCAGGCGGCTATACATGGAGCAGACAAGGTCTTTCAATTTCAGGTGATGAATCGTCCTGAAGCTTGTGTAAATGTACTCGTTGAGAAGGCTAAGATACATCAACCTACCGCTATTCTATTAGGTTCTACAAAGCGGTCCAAAGAAATCGCTGCACGTATTGCCGCAGCTCTTGATACTGCTCTGTCAACCGAGTGTATTCGGATTGTTAAAGAAGATGGAATTTCAGCAGAACGTTATATATTCGGCGGTCTCTGCATTGCGAAAGAAACATCACAGTCTTCCCCATTTATGGCAACGATGGCACCAAAAACAGTGGAAATTCTTCAAGAAAGTCCTGCAGTGGATACCGAATTGATATCTGGTGCTGAAGACTCGTGCAGAGTTATAGAACTTCGAAAAAATCAAGGAACGGTTAATTTATCCGCTGCAGATGTTGTGGTCTGTATAGGTAGAGGAATTGCTAAACAAGAAGATATTGAAATGGTCAATCGTTTAGCCAAAGCTCTTAGAGGGAAAGTAGGATGTACTCGGCCAATTGCCGAGGATTTACATTGGATGTCGGAGGAATCATATATCGGTATTTCTGGGCAGGCAGTAAAACCGAAACTTTATATAGGACTAGGTGTATCGGGCCAAATTCAACACGTTGCGGGTATACGCGATTCAAAAACAATTATTGCGATTGATAAAAATGAAAATGCTCCGATTGTAGAGGCTGCAGACTATGCGCTAATTGGAGATGTGTATGAAATTTTACCTGCTCTATTACAAAAGCTTAATGTTTAAGGAGGCTTACCAACAGTGGAAGAACGATTTGATGCTATCGTGGTTGGTGCTGGCCCGGCAGGAAGTGTTGCGGCTTACTGTATGGCAAAAGAGGGCCTGAATGTGTTGTTAATTGAACGAGGTAATACACCAGGATCTAAAAATATGACTGGGGGTCGTCTTTACGCCCATTCACTTCATAAGATCATACCGAATTTTTGGGAAGAAGCGCCAGTTGAACGAAAAGTTACACGAGAAATGGTTACTTTTTTAACAGATCAAAGCGCTATTTCACTGGATGTTAAAAGTGAAAGGTTAAACGAATCTCCATCTTTTACTGTACTTCGTTCAGAATTTGATTCCTGGTTGGCAGAAAAGGCGGAGGAAGCAGGAGCTATTTTAGCAACAGGCATTCGTGTAGATAAATTAATTTTAAAAGATGGTAAAGTGCAGGGGGTTGTTTGCGGGGAAGACGAAATGCTCTCCAATGTAGTAATTGCTGCTGATGGGGTGAATTCTTTACTTGCACAGAAAGCAGGCTTACGAGGTGAACTTTCTCCTGAACATGTAGCAACCGGAGCAAAAACGGTAATTGAACTTCCTCGTAATGTAATTGAAGAGCGATTTAATTTAAATGGAGAGGCTGGGGCTGCTCAGCTCTTTGTAGGCGAGTGCACCCATGGACTCCAAGGCGGAGGGTTTTTATATACAAATCTTAGTAGTATTTCACTAGGTCTCGTAGTAACGGCAGGAGAATTTGCTCATACAAAATATCGGATAGCGGATTTAATGGAGGATTTCAAAATGCATCCTGCTATTCAGCAATTGATTGAAGGCGGAAAAACCGTTGAATATTCCGCTCACCTTGTACCAGAGGGTGGACTTAGTATGATGCCTACGCTTGTCACGGATGGGTTATTAATCGTTGGCGATGCGGCCGGCCTTGTGCTAAACACTGGTTACATGGTTCGCGGAATGGATTTGGCCATCGCTTCGGGTGAAGCTGCTGCACATGCCGTTATTTCTGCGAATCAAATAGGCGATTATACAAAGAACGGGTTAAGTTTGTATCAGAAGGAATTGGAAAATGGTTTTGTACTCAAGGATTTAAACACGTATTCGAAAGCGCCAGGCTTTATGGAAAATCATCGTATCTTTAGGAAGTATCCTCAAATGGTAGAAGATCTAATGATTAGACTATTTAGCATAGATGGAACGCCTGCTCGTCCTTTACGTAAAGAGCTGATGGGAATGATTAAGGAACACAGTAGTATACTGGAAATCAGTAAGGACGTCTGGAAAGGAGTGAAGGCGTTTTGAAGAGACTTAGCATAGAAGAACGCTTAGGTACTGACAAGTTTCTTGTAGACGATGAACTTCCTCACATTACTTTGGATAAAAACATCTGCAATACATGTGCAGACAAGCCTTGTGTTAAGGCATGTCCTGCTGGTCTTTACGTATTACAGGGGAACGAAGTGTCTTTCGATTATGTCGGTTGTCTGGAGTGCGGTACTTGTCGGGTTGTATGTATTCCAAAAGGTTTGAAATGGGAATATCCACGTAGTACATTTGGTATCGAATACCGCTTTGGATAAATATTGTAACATTGACAGAACAGTAAGCATTTATTTAACGAATAGAAGGGGAGCAGATTCTTACTGCTCCTTTCTTATATAACATATCTATACAAGTTGGAATAAAAAATTTCCTGAATTCTATATGATTCCTTTTTTTATACATTATTTCTAATTATCGTTATGATCCTAATAGAGATATGAACGAGCTGCTATTACTTTTGGGAGAAAAATAAGGACAGATTTCTACATCATATATTTGCTCTCGAACTGATTCAAGAACAATTTAAGTTCTTTTTATATAAAGATTCAATGATAACAAGCTTTTTCATTCAAAATTTTATACAGCACAAAATAAAAATTGGGTGGTTATAATGACTGTGGCAATTTATCCTGGGAGCTTTGACCCTATTACATACGGACATATAGATATTATTAATAGAGCAAGTGAATTTGTGGATAAACTTTATATTGGAGTTATGAAAAATTGTAAAAAAAATTATTTATTCTCCCTTGAAGAAAGAAAAGAATTAATTGAATATGAATTATTTGATAATCCTAAGGTAGAAGTTATAGCGTATGAAGGGCTCCTTGTTAATTATATGAAGGAAAAAAACATTAGGGTAATTATAAAGGGTTTACGAAATTTAAGAGATTACGATTATGAAGTCCAAATGGCACGGACAAATAAAAATTTATATAATGATACGGAAACATTTTTTATTCTTTCAAGTGAGAAATATTCTTTTCTCAGTTCAAGCATCGTGAAAGAAATTTATGCAAATGATGGGAATATATATAATTATGTGCCGATGCATGTAATAGATGCAATGGATAAGAAAAAGTCAAAAAACTCTAAGGCAAATATTCATGGTAATAAATTAGTGCAATCGAAGCAGGTCAATGTAGCCCTACAGCAAAATTGGCACTAATCTTATGTATTGCACTGAGTAAAAAATTTGGGACTTGTTTTATCTTCTTATTACTTATGCCTAACGAGCAGATAAACAGGCAAACTAAAATATAAGTTTGGGAATCGGCATTTTTGGGCTGAAGGATATTATGCAAGCACCGTGGGATACCATTAAGAAATATATACAGAGCAAGAAAAGCATGATATCGCTAGATAAGCTAAGTGTGAAAGAATTTGAAAACTTTATTAAGGCGTATGGAAAATGAGGCAAAGGCAATTAAATCATTTATCGGAATTACCTAAAGATAGGGAGATAATCGTTTATTAAAGAAGCGATAATGATTAATATTATTTGACGGATTTTAGGTTTTTTAACAATAATCAGGAAACAATTCTTCGAATAGTCGGGGTGCGTTATTATGCAGAACAAATAGAAATTGATCAATTTGTATTCGAAATGGATTCAATTTTTGAAATGTAAAGAAGGTGTTGACATCGAACATATATTTTTTTAGACTAAGGTAAACTGATAGTTTACTTTTATGCACTAGAGTGAAATGGAGGCGCAGCTATTGGGGATCCATGAACGTAAAGAAAAAGAAAAGGAAATTCGCAGAAGAGATATTATTGAAGCAGCGGAAAGGGTCTTTTTTACAAAGGGATATGATCATGCCACAATGGATGATGTTGCGAGAGAGGCTGAGTTTAGTAAGAGGACCGTGTATGTTTATTTCAATAGTAAAGAGCAAATCTATTTTGAAATTATGATAAAAGGATACAGGCTGTTACTTGAGATGTTAAAGGCTGACTTACAGAAAGAAAAAATCTTGAACGCGGTTGAGAAAATTAGACGGATGGCGCTGATCATGTACCAATTCAACAGAGATTATCCGGACTATTTCAAAGCAATTATGGAGTATGAGAATGGGGAATTAGATTTCCAGAAAGGTGTCCCCGACCAATCAAGAGAAGAATGTTATGCACTTGGAGAAGAATTGTTGGGCTATCTGATTGAAATGCTGAAAAGAGGTATTGCAGAAAAATCAATCCGCAGTGACTTGGATGTAGTAAAAACGGCACTTATCTTATGGGCTTGCATGATAGGCGTATTTAATACCGCGAATCGGAAGGGGAACTATTTAAAACATTATCACAGTATGACGCCAGAGGAATTGATATCAGGCGCTTTAGAGCTTGTCATTCAGTCAATCCAGTCAGAAAAAGGAAGGGATTCTAAATGAACAAAAGGAGGATGAAGAGAACGATGTTTATATTACTTTCAAGCCTTGGAGCACTGGTACTTATCGTTTTTGCATCTTTGTTCATCATTAGTGGAGTTTTTGAAAAGCCAAAGTATTTGGAGCCCTGGGATAAGACTTATGAGCAAAAGTTTGATGATCCGAGAATACGTCTGGTGGCTTGCGGATTGCTGGCGGCAAATGGGCACAATATGCAGCCGTGGAAAGTCAAGCTCGATAAAAGGAATCCTATGGCATTTTATTTATACGCCGACAGCGATCGCATAACGGATAAGGTAGATCCTGATTCACGGCAAATGATGATTACACAAGGAACCTTTTTAGAATACGTTAAAATTGCCGGGGAAGAAACAGGGTACCAAACTGCAATAAAGCTGTTTCCCGAAGGACTTTATAATGAAAAAAGTTTAGTGGAAAGCATGAAGAATAAACCGGTAGCGAAAGTTACGCTTACAAAAGAGAAACCACAAAGCAACCCTCTTTATGCTTCCATATTTTTACCCGACACAAATAGATCGGCATATCAGCCAACGAAGTTAACTACTGGGCAAATCAATCAATTGGAGCACATCAATGGCGATGCAAAGCTGTCCGTAGAAATATATCAGGATAAGAAAAACATGGATAAGCTGAGCGACTATGCAATAAAGGCAGCAGTCATCGAAGCGGGTGTGAATCGAGTAATGAAGGAATCTGAAATCATTTTTCGCGCAAATGAATATCAGAAAAATAAATATCGCTATGGTTTTTCTGTTGATGGGCAGGGGACAACTGGAATTATGCTGGGCATCAAACAAGGGTTGGTTACGCTTTTTCCATCTTTGAACAAAGGAAAAGCTGCATCAGATCTATTTATTCAATCAACACGTGCATCGGTAGACAGCACACCGGCCTATGCCTTGATTATTTCAAAGGATAATAGCCGATCCAGTCAGGTCAAAAGCGGGATGCTTTACAGTAAATTGATACTAACAGCTCAAAAACTGGGTATTGTTATGCAACCGCTCAGTCAGTCCTTAGAAGAGTACCCAGAAATGAAAGACCCCTACAATCATATCCACCACGACTATGCACCAGGCGGGGGGACGATTCAGATGCTCGTTCGTCTAGGCAAACCGATAAAAAAAGCATCGCAAAGCATGCGGCGTGATGTGATGGATTTGATCATTTCAGAATAATGTACGCTATAGAGTAATGCGTAAATCATCCATTTTAATAATAATGGACCATAATTCGGCATTAAATTTGAAGTTAAGAATTGTAAAATAGGAGAAATTTATGAATACAGTGAATTGCATAAGATTTGGTCAAGAAAGACTCAATTCAATTTCAGAGTTGAGTCTTTTTTTGTGAAGGATATTTTTTAAACCTTGCTGCTTTTGGAATAAAGAATGCAGGGCTCATTCAGACATATCTGGATAGATTGAAGGGCATTTGTGAAGGAATCAAGAGCCTATGCGGAGAGCTTGTGGAAATGTTAAAACACTTTTTATTTATAGAAAAGATAAGTACGCACCTACGACTTTATTAAAATTTATGGATATGTTAAGTAATTAGGTGGCTTGTCAGGGTAAATGAAAGGCCAAAAATGATAAAATAGAACAGAACAAATTGAAGAGAAGAGTGAAAGTAATGAGAATTGGTTTTTTTGATTCCGGTATCGGTGGAATAACAGTACTGCATCAGGCTTTGAAGTATCTACCGAATGAAGATTATATCTTTTATGCTGATACCTTACATGTTCCATATGGAGAAAAATCAAAAGATGAGGTAAGGGAATATATATTTAATGCAGTTGACTTTATTGCCAAACAGGGTGTAAAGGCATTAGTTATTGCATGTAATACTGCAACCAGTATCGCAGTAGAAGACCTTCGAAAAAAGTATGATTTCCCTATTTTAGGTATTGAGCCCGCCGTCAAACCAGCAGTTCAAGGCTGTGAGGGAAAACAAAAAAAAGTATTAGTATTGGCGACTAATTTGACTCTCAAAGAGGAAAAGTTCCGCAATCTTGTTAAAAGTATAGACCATCATGATATTGTCGAAAGTCTGCCCCTTCCTGGTCTTGTCGAATTTGCTGAGAACTTTGAATTTAGGGATGAGATCGTTATACCATATCTAAGAAAAGAAATGGGTTCTTTGGATTTAAAACAGTACGGAACAATCGTTCTTGGGTGTACTCATTTTCCCTATTTTGAAAGAAGCATAAAGAAGCTATTTCCTGAAGAAGTCGACATTATTTCTGGAAGTATTGGTACTGCTAAAAATTTAAGTCGAATACTTAAAGCTCGGAATGAAATTGACGATGGAACAGGGGATATAAAATATTTTAAATCTGGTTATCAAGTTGAAGATCAATTTACATTGTCTCATTATCAAGAGCTATTGATAATGTTAGATGAACTGCAGCTTCTGTCACCAAAGCTTTGATGTAAAAAACATAATGACCTATCTAATTAATTTTTCGTTATAAATGCTGTTTTGAGGAAATCATTTATTAATCGCTATCATAGCTGAGTCTTAGAAAAGTTATCATCTAATTGGTACGCAAAGCAGGCGAATTATTCTATCCATTCATTTTGAATAGGAATATGAAATTCACTTTTAAAAAATAAACTAAATTGTATGATCTGCTTATAAAGTGGAATAAAAAATTTCCAGCTCAAACTTTGATTTTGAACTTGAATAAAATAATAAAGCTATTATTCATTCAAACTACAATATCTTTTGTCTTATTTCATTTATTTTTCCAAATGTTGCAACAATGAAATAAATATTTTTGTATAATAGTATTTAGATGTTTTGGGGGTTAAACAGCTGAAGAAGGAGAAGGTGCAGGATCATGAATCTAACCCAAAGTGACCTTTTTTCCTTAGGCAATAAGGAAGATTTTAAATCAATAGAGAAGCAGATGTATAAGCGAACATACAAAAAAAATCAACTTCTATTTACTGAAGGTGATCCACGCGATAAGATTTATTTCTTGCTAGAGGGATATGTTAAGTTGGAAAGATTCAATCAAGAGGCAACGATGCTGTATTTAGATTATTTAAAACCAAATGATTTTTTCCCTTATCGGGGAATGTTTACGGATGAATATTATCATTTTTCAGCATATGCCCTTACTGATATTGTTGTGTATTATATCCCAATGGCCGTTTTTGAAAGCTTTATTTTATCTGATCAAAGCCGATTGTATCATGTAGTTAAAATCTTGGCAGAAATTATGGAACAACATGAAAGGCGGTTAGAAATCATTACAGCTAATTACGTTAAAGATCGCATCGAATTAACGATTGGATATTTGATGGTTTATTATGGGACGAACGATCAAGATAGAGTAATCATTGATATTCCAGCAACACAAATTGAAATAGCAAAATTTTCAGGAACATCAAGGGAATCCGTTTCCCATGTTTTTAAAGAATTAAAGGAAGGAGAAATTATATCGCAAAATGATAATAAACAAATCATAATAAATCAGCCCGAATATTTTTTAAATCAACTGAAATAAGTGTTTTGCTGTTAAAAAATGAAGGGGCAGCCTTATACTGAACTAAAATATCCTTGTCCAATTGCTTATATAAATATTATGTACTAGGCATAATATTTTCCTTACCCTTTTGAAAATGTGGCAGCCCCATTTGAATCTTTTATTCTTTTAGATTGTTCTAAGGTCAATTGCTCCTGTTGCTATTTGAATAATACAGATGATAAATAATATGAGTACAATACTTGCGAAAATCCAATCAATTTTTGTTGAAAATAGTTTTCTTTTGTTTTCCCTTTGTACCCATGTAAACACGAAAAATCCTGCTGCAAAAATAAACATTGTTAGTAAGAAGTATTCAATGCCTGATGCAAATGTTACCCAAATCACGAATATACTGGAAATAAGCCCTAAAATAATATTGGTCATTCTATTTTTTGTACTTTTTTCTTCCATTAATGAGTATTTTAATTGATAAAAGGCGACCAATCCATATGGTAACAAAATAGCTGAAGCGGAAAGAGAGTACATGAAATTATAAGCGCTATCATTAATCAAAAATGTAAACAAAAAGATTTGGATTAACATATTTGTTACGAAAAGTGCAACCGTTGGCGCCCCATTCTCGTTTACTTTTGTAAACATACGCGGGAAGTTCTTAGTTTTTGCTGCCCGATACGGAACTTCTCCAGTATACATTGTTGTAGCGAGCCAGCAACCAAGAATAGAGATGATTACTCCAATATTAATAATAATTGCTCCTGGTTTTCCCATAATACTTTCTAGCACATGCGCCATTGAAGGTTTTGGTAAATTGGCTAATTCATCTTGAGACAGGATACCGAATGATAAAATGGTGACTAACGCATAGAGGACAAGAACAGATATAAAAGCAATTAAGGTTGCTTTTCCGACATCTTTTGCCCTTTTGGCGCGGCCGGAATAGATAATTCCGCCCTCCACACCAATGAAGACCCAAACGGTTGTTAACATCACATTTTTTACTTGTGATGCTATAGATGAAAATTCAAAATTCTTCGATGCCGTTCCCCAGAAATCTAAAGAAAATACATTATATTTAAAGGCAAAAATCACAACGACAATAAAGAGAATTATCGGGATAATTTTTGCAACAGTCACGATAAAATTAACGAGAGAAGCAGCGCCGGAACCTTTTATCGTAATATAATGGATTATCCATAACGTAATGGAGGCCCCAATGACGGAGTATATATTCTGTCCATTGCCAAATGCTTCAAAAAAATAACCCAGGGCACTAAATGTTAAAGTACCAAATGCGACATTTCCCATTAGGGCGGATAACCAATATCCCCAAGCCGCATTAAATCCCATGTAATCCCCAAATCCTTCTTTGGCATAGCTATAGATACCTGCGTCTAATTCAGGCCGTTTTTCACTTAGATTTTTAAAAGAGAATACGAGGGTTCCCATTCCAATACCTGTTACCAGCCATCCTATCATAATAGCACCTGGAGCAGCTTGAGAGGCCATATCTGATATTAAATTAAATATTCCTGCACCAATCATGGAGCTAATGATAACGGCGGTTAAAGAACTAAGGTTTAGCTTTTTTTCCTCTCCCATATGAATTCCTCCTAGAATGGAATAGCAACGAAAAGAGTATAAGAAAATCTTTCCCATACTCTTTTCGTTAGACTACACTCTCTTTAGAATCTAAGTGATAGACAGCTTAGTCCACCATCAATTTTTTTAAATTCTGATGTATCAACTACCATTACTTTATAGCCGAGATCTTCAATGGCTTTTTGAACAGTTGGATAACCCTCTGGCACTAATACATAGTCATTTACCCAAATGCAGTTGGCACCATATGCTTCTTCTTTTGGAACAGTGATTTTATTAAACTTTTCAAATTCTGGAGATTTGACAAACTCACCAGCGACTAATAGATTATTTTTTTCCAAATAGGCTAAACCAGTTTTCAAGTGCAATACTTCTTTTAACGGAACGATGGAGCCTGTTAATCCGTATTTTTCTAAAATGGCAATCATTTGTTCAGCACCTTCGCGATTTGTACGTGCGCTTTCACCAATATAGAAATGATCGCCAACCATCATAATATCGCCTGCTTCAATGGTTCCCGGTGCTTTTATATATTCAATATGTTCATAGAATTTACTTAATGCATCATGAAGGTCTTGTAAAGCCGATTCATTCCTTCTTGTTTCTGCACCTGGGCGAGTAATAATTACACATTTTTTCGTACATAAAGCAACGTCTTCAACAAAGCAAGAATCAGGAAATTCATCCTTTGGTTCAAGTACTGTCACATTCACACCAGCTTTTGTCAAAGCACTTACGTATAGTTCGTGTTGTTTCAGTGCGAGATTATAGTCTGGCTTGCCTAAATTTGCACTACTAATACCTTCCACTACTGATTTTGATGGAACTCTTACAATGACATTCTTAAACATACTAGAACCCTTCTCTCAAGTAATTGTATTTGCAATACTAATGATTGCTATATTCATATAGTAGAGTATAAAAACAGTAAATGATGTGGAGAATTCCGTGGTCCTATAATGTAATTTTCAACACTGCTTCTGTTAGGAAGTTCACAAAAATAATCATCTCTGTATATTCTTGAAACATTTTTTCCGCCTTAATATAGAAAATTAGATAATTAAAGCACAGCCATGATTTTTCTTCATCGCCAGCTAAAAACGCTAGCAATTTTGTTTTATACAAAGGGATTCTGAAACAGCAAAAGGATATGATTACAGTGAGTGATTCCCCATAATGGCTTTGATTAATCCGGAAGTAATGATGCCATTATAGACAGAATAAAAGCGATGAAAAGGAGATCATTGGACTCGTCCCTTTCATCGCTTTTATGATTGAATTGATTTCGTTGAAAGCTAATTATCATGCCGCCTTTTCGTTTAAAAAATAAAAATATACGAGCTTTGTACAGCGGATAAAATGTAACACAGCCTGCGAGAAATACTAGATTTGAACTTCTCACCGCTTAACAACCTTACGGTCCTTTTGAAGCGGGAGATTCCTACGAACACCAAAGTATCCTTTAGTTATCTTAGTAGGCGATCCCCGCAGTCCCTGCGGTTAGAAGTCTTATCGCTTCATTCTTTAGATTTTGCCCTGCGTTAATATCCCTTTGATGATGTATGCCACAAGTAGGGCATTTCCATTCACGCAATGCGAGATTTTTAACGTCTTTGTTTTGATAGCCACAACAGGAACAAAGCTGACTGGAAGGAAAGTTTTTCGCAACCGTTACGACTTGTTTTCCATACCATTTTGCTTTGTACTCCATTATGTTTTTGAATTGTGACCATGATACTTCACTAATGGCTTTGGCAAGCTTGTGATTCTTTAACATATTGCTTACTGACAAATCTTCCATACCGATGATATCGTGTTTTTTGATGATCTCGGTAGAAATTTTGTGTAAGTAATCATTTCTTGCTTGAGTCATTTTTTCATGAATACGAGCCATTTTCTTTTTGGATTTGGACCAATTGGCCCCGCCTAATGTTCGTCTACTCATGATTCTTTGTGCTTTAGCCAATTTTTCTTCTAGCGTACGAAAGAATTTTGGATTATCGTAAGTCGTACCGTCTGATAGTATGGCAAAGTCTTTAAGACCAACATCTATCCCAATCACTGAATTGGTTTTCGGTAGTTCTACTATTTCGACTTCTGTTCCTATTGAGATGAAGTATTTACCTGATGGGTTACGTCTAATCGTGGTATTTAGAATACGTCCTTCGACTTCTCGACTTTTGGCAAAACGGACAAGACCGAGTTTGGGCAGTTTAATGGAATGGTCTATAATCGCAATATTTCCATTTGTATATTTAGTGGTATAAGACTGAAGAGGATTCTTTTTTGATTTAAAGCGTGGATATTTATTCTGCTTTCGATAATATCTGTTGAAAGAATCAGCTAAGTTTTCAACGGACTTCTGCAAGGCAATACTATCCACTTCTTTCAAAAAGGGATAATTCTCTTTTAATTTTGGAATGGCTTTAACTGTTTCGTTTTTACTTAAGCATTTACCCTTCCAGTTATTTGCTGGGAGCTGGCCATTTTGAACCATTTCTTCAACCATGTACCAATAGGCATCTTTGTTTTTCTGTTCTCCCAAAAAGAAGTTAAACACAAATCTAGAGCAACCGATTGTTTTGTTGATCAGTTCTATTTGCTTTTTATTGGGATAGATACGAAACTTAAACGCTTTATTAACCAACACTGTATTTCACCTCCATTTAACGAACGCTTGTTCTTATTATACCGTAGGAGGAAGATTTTGGCTATCACCAACCGACATTCATCTCCCACCTACTTACTGGGCAGCAACCCTTCACGTTTCTTGGAGGCCACTGAAAAAGTGTTGATTTTTGAAAAATCACTTTTTTTAGGGGGCCAAATATGACTCCTCATATAGTAAACGGCGCTTAGAAGCGAATCTGAGAGCTCGTTTTTCGTTTCCAAATTTCCGTTTTTTAATAGTTGGACTTTTTCAGTGGCCTCGTTCCTTGAGGTGGGAGTCTTCTGGCGGAAAAGGATAAAAACTAAATAGAAACTAACATTTCCTTCCTATGCTCCAATTTTCGATACACATACGCTAGCAGCATGGATGGAATGGTGCAAACAATCATGCCGATGAAGGCGTATCTTGGCTCGATTTCGTATAAGTAGCCGCCGAAAATAGTAAATACGGCAGTGCTCCAGCTAAGTGCAAGAGCTGAATACATACCTTGTGCTTTTGGTATTTTCGAATGGGGAATATGATTGATTAAGTATTTCATAAAGGCAAAATGCCCCATTGCAAATGAACAGGAATGTAATGTTTGCGCAATACTGAAAACAATAACATTGGGAAAGGCAAATATTAATATCCAACGTACGGATGAACCAAGCGCTGCAAGTGTTAGCAAGGAGCCTACTGAAAATTTATGAAAGACACGATCGGCAATCGAGAAGAAAATGATTTCTGCAATCACGGCAATGTTAATAATGACACCAATTAAATATTGGGGTGCATGAATTTCCTGTAAAAAAATATAACCATAGTTATAGTATGAAGCGTGTGCTGCTTGCAGTAAGATTACAATGACAAGGATTAAACCAAAGTGTTTGATGCGAAATAGTTCCAACATTCCGCCTTTTTTGGTTTGCTCTATTTTGGGCTTTTCTGATAAAACCACGGGTGTACGCATAAAACCAAGAAACACTAATACCGATATACCTATTAACAGCGCCCATAAAATCACTTTATCTCCAAGCGCACCTGTAAAGAAGGATAAGATCATACCTCCTACGACAAACCCGATGGATCCCCACGAGCGGCTCTTCCCGTAATGCCTTAATAGCCTTTTTTGCACAAGGGCACTGGCTGCGCTATCTAAAGCAGGCATCAATGTCGGGTAAAAGAAATGCAAAAGTAATGTTACCACAAGTAAGCTGGTAAAAGAGGTTGCCGGAATATAACCTAGAATAGAAATAAATGTGGCAATTGCCATCCCATTTAATAAGGTTTTACTACTAAATTTCTCCGATAAATAAGGAAACACAAATAATGTAGCAAGTCCTCTAACCACCAAACCCAGGCTCATAATTAAACTAGCTTGTGAAACTGAAGTCCCTTTTGTATGAATCATCCATCCTGTCCAATAGGGAAGAAAGACGCCCCATGTCATATAAAAACTAAAAAATTGTCTGCTCATCCAGCGTTGTGTGTTCATTCTGTTTTCCTCCATTGCTTGCATCATATCATGGCGATAAGTACAATAATATGAGATATCTCATATTATTGTAGGTGGATTATGGAAATATATAAAAATGAGAAAAGGCGACGCTTTTTAGAGGAGCATTCTGTTGCTCATCTATTTTCCTTTCCAATTGAAGAATTTATACAAGTTCATGAATATAAACGAGATGAATGGATTATTCAAGAAGGCAAAAGACCGGATTTCTTATTTTATGTCATTGAAGGAAAAGCCAAAATTTATGTAACCCATCAAAATGGGAAAACTTCCTTAATCAATTTTATCAATGAAAATGAGTATATTGGGGAAATGGAGTTATTAAATGAGGTGTACTATACGAAGGGAATTCAGACCTCCACCAAGACCATTTGCTTGGCCCTTCCTTTTCATAGCTGCCGCAAACAGATTCTAGAAGATGCTTTATTCTTGCGTGAATTAACCAAATTTTTAAGCCTAAAAGCAACCCAAATGGCAGCAAAGTATTCACAGAGCCTCGCTTTCCCGCTTGAAAACCGGCTTGCGGATTTTATTTTACAAACTGCTGATGAAGAGGTCTATAAGGAGAAGCATGTAATCGTTTGTGATTATTTAGGAGTTTCCTATAGGCATCTATTGCATGTGCTTGCACAGTTTTGCCATAAAGGGTATTTGCAAAAAGAAGGAAGAAACTATCGTATAAAACAGCACAATTCTCTACATGAACTTGCCGAGATGCTGAGGAACAAGTAACCATTTTAAGGTTTTGATTGATCGAAACTCCCACACTTTTTTAAGGTAGTTATAGGGTTTAGGAATAACTTAAATATAGTTTATCCTATATTATCTAAGAAAGGAGTACGATCATGTCAATTTCTATCAATGTTGGTTAAGTAGAAATGGATGAATTGGTATTAGGCCTCCATACATTAGATGCTATTAGTCAAAATGAAGGGATGAAAGGGATAGATATTGTCTATGAGTTAAATGTTACCAAAGGTGCCATATCAAAAGTGACCAAAAAATTATTGGCTCAAGGGTTGATAGAAAAGGAATAACGCCCGACGAATCTGAAGGAAATTTATTTTTATGTCACCCCACTGGGGGAAGAATTATCGAAATTACATCAACAGCTCTATTTGGAATATGATAAAAAAACCCTGAAATTGTTTAAGAGCTATGACTCAGGTTCTCTTGAAATTGTGGCTGATTTTCTAGAAAAGCTCTCTCGTATTCAAGATCATCATTCATAAAGAGTGAATACGTTTATGTAGGGATACTAAAATTGAAATGCGATAACCACATGGTTGATTCGTCTGCTTAAACTCCAATGAGTTAGTTACGTTTTTTTCGAAAGGAAAGGATTGCAGTTTTCAGCGCCGCGTACGAACCAATGGCCGCATATCCATAAAACCATCCCATAAATAGTCCAGATAAAATGGAATGATGATGACTGATAAAAATTGAGATTAATAATCCAATGGCAAGAGCAATTAAGGGAACAAACTGCTTTTGCAGGTTCAGTAACATTTTAATAAATTGCGTCAATATTATAATGAACGGAACAGCCAAAAGAACATCCCAAATGTTTGTATAGATTGTTGGAAATTCCATGAGATACACCTCTTTAGCGGTGAGTTTATACTATGTTTGATAAGGTTTATCCTTTTATTTTTGCCACTAAGGGTTGGAAAATATGCTCTCATATTTTTGGATCCTACCATAAAATATGAACAAAGAGAAAAGACTACCTAAAGAGGGTAGTCTTTCCAAAAAGATGCAAAACGGCATCTAATCCATTCGTCCATTTAGGTCAACAAGGCTTATAAGGCACGCCACACATAAAATGCTGTTGGTAGCATTCATTTACGCAGGACTCAGTATGTGGGAAGTAGTGTTTGTGTTGAGTAAGATGTTTATTTACGGTTGTTGTATGGGAAGGATGGATGTGTGATACTTCTTTTGTGAATAAATTTGTTTTTACATATTGCTGCCCTGGTGAAACTAATGGTGGATCGTACTGAGTCGGAAATGCTTTTGGTGGGCAGTATTGAGGTGAACATCCTGGATGACCAGGCATTGCACCCATAGGGCCCATTGCATCCATGGGACCCATGGGACCCATAGGACCCATTGCACCCATAGGACCCATAGGACCCATAGGACCACCAGCATAAGGATTTCCCCAATTTCTGTTACTCATATGAAAACCTCCTTTTATTTTTGACAATAACAGTTTATGTAAGGATTGTGCAGTTGGACTAGTTGAATACCTACTTATTCAAAAAAATAGTAGGTTTTTTTCATTATATGGATATATGAACTAGAAAATTTATTTGAATTTCTGTATATGATTTAAGTTCATATTTATTGCTCTGGTTTGTTCTTAAATCTTTTTCGAAGTGGATGGTATGATGAAGATAGATTTTCTCTATTCCTAAAAAAGGAGAATCATTTTCGATGAAGAGAATTCTGAATTATACATCATCTGATTTTAAAAAAATGAATGTTTCTGAGTTAAAGTTAGCGATTCGCGGCCGCAGTCATACTTATACAAGAATGGCCGCTTCTATATTAAGGTGATCACCTATAATCGGTAAAACTTATAAATAACTCTCTATTTAAATACACAGGAAAAGATTGGAGTAAACCTTCAGTTTTCCCTGTGTTTTTTATTGGAGAAGAAGGGATAAATTTTTATAAAAATTTTCCAAAATAGTCATTGACCGAATCGGTTTATGTGGTTATACTGGTGTAAACCGAATCGGTTGATAAGGTGTGGGAGGTGGTATATTTGGAGAAATTTTTCGGTTTGCCAGTAGAAAAGCAAAACACTATCATTGATGCAGCTCTTACTTCTTTTGGGAAGAATGGCTATAAGAAAGCATCGATCAGTGAAATTGCCCAAGCAGCTGGAATTTCAAAGGCGATGGTCTTTCATTATTTTGGAACAAAAAAAACGTTATATTTATTTTTAATCCGCTTTTGTGGCAAAACCTTAATGGATGAAGTTAATAAAAATTTTGATCCGAACGTTACCGATTTCTTTGACCGCATTAAGATGGCGGGGGATATTGAATTTGAGGTGATGAAGAGGCATCCTGCTATCATTTCATTTTTAAAGAGCTTATACCAGGAAAGAGACGAGGAAGTAAAGTCTGAGATTCAGTCCATGATGGCGGATAAAGAAGCAAAGGATTTCCAAATGAAAATTGCATTCGATGGAATAGATACTTCCAAATTTAAGGATAATGTGGATCCAAAACAAGTGGTAAAGATGTTGATGTGGATGTCTGAAGGGTGCTTTATCCACTTAGAAAATATGGAAGGAGCACATTTCGATTTATTATATCAGGAATATATTGACTGCTTCAATCTATTGAAAAATGCCTTTTATAAATGAGAGTCAGGAGGAGAAACGTCATGAGTGTGATTGAATTGAAAAATCTCACAAAGCAATACGGGAAGGCAAGGGGAATTGAAAATGTGAATCTGAATATCGAACAGGGCGAGATTTTCGGATTTATTGGACCTAATGGTGCTGGAAAATCAACAACTATCCGAACCTTATTGGGATTGCTTCATCCTACAAGCGGTACAGCGACTATTTTTGGGAAAAGCTGTTTTGAACATCCTGAGGTAAGAAAAGAACTGGGGTATTTGCCATCAGAAGTATTTTACTACGATAATATGCGGGTGATTGACTTACTGAAATATTCCGCTAGTTTTTATAAAAAAGATTGTACAAAGCGAATCCATGAGCTTGCAGAAGCGATGAATCTTGATTTGAAAAAGAAAATTGATGATCTTTCATTTGGCAATAAGAAAAAGGTTGGGATTGTGCAAGGTCTGCTACATGAACCAAAATTGATTATTCTTGATGAGCCAACAGGCGGACTGGATCCTTTGATGCAGCAAAAATTCTTTGAGCTAATCAGAGAGGAGAACAAGAAGGGCGCTACGGTATTCTTTTCCTCTCACATTCTTACGGAAGTACAAAAGATGTGTGATCGGGTTGCCTTTATTAAAGAAGGGAAAATTATCCAGCTTGAAAAAATAAGCACACTTCAAGCAAACAACTATAAGAAAATTAGTCTTGAAACAAAATCCAGTTTGGATTTAGGTGTATTTAATCTTGATGGAGTAAGTAATTGTAAAATGAAGGGCAATACGGCCAACTTTATGTATAGAGGAGATATTAATACGATTATTAAACGAATTTCTGAATTAGAACTTCTCAATATTTCGATTGATGAGCCGGATTTAGAAGAAATCTTTTTACACTATTATGAAAAGGAGAGCTGAGCAGCATGAATATGTATTGGCATGAACTTAAGTCATTGCGAAAAACTACTATTCTTTGGGCGATTGCCATTATTGCCCTTGCTGCGCTTTTTCTCTCCATTTATTCAGGTGTAGCGAAAGACGCAGAAGATTTTAAGGAATTATTAGGTAATTACCCTGCTTCAATAAGGGCGATGCTTAATGTGCATCTTGAGTATTTTTCTTCTATTCTGGGGTTTTATTCTATGCTTTTTTCTTTTATTTCACTCTGTGGGGCTATTCAAGGGATGAATTTTGGTGTTTCCGCATTGTCAAAAGAAACTCGAGAGAGGACGGCTGATTTTCTCTTAGTCAAACCTGTTGCTCGATCTGCGATTGTCAGTGCTAAAGTTTTGGCTTCTTTAACGATGATTTTAGTAACAGACATCGTATTTTATGGAGCATTGATGGTGATGGTCAACCTGATCGATACGGGGAGTTATAATGAAAAGGCATTTTTCCTAATCAATTTATCTATGCTCTTTTTACAACTGATTTTCTTTGCTGTTGGGTTGGTTATTTCCGTGTTTTTTAACAAACTTAAGTCTGTACTTCCCATTTCGCTTGGAGTGGTTTTGGGATTTTATATGATTAGTGCTCTGCTTGCGACCGGAAAAAATGACGAAGTAGTACGTTTTGTTTCTCCTTTTAGTTATTTTGAAACGGCTTATATTATCCAAAATATAGGTTATGATGTTCCTTATCTTGTGGCCAGTGCTGTTATAATCCTTGTGGCGATTACGGCAACCTATTGGATCTATATCAAGAAGGATATCCACACGGTGAACTAATGAGCCGTGAAATAGATGAAAAGGAGGACTGATGATGAATATTTTTATAAGGGAAATGAAAGCGAACCGGAAATCCTTGATTATCTGGAGTATATGTATGGTTTTGTTTGTTCTTAGCGGGATGAGTAAGTATACCACCTATTCATCCGGTGGGGCAGCAAGCGAAGCTTTAGCGAAATTGCCGCATTCAATGAGGGCTTTGTTAGGAATGGGAACATTTAATGTCTCAAAGATGAGTGGCTTTTTTGCTTTTCTCTTTCCATATATTGAGGTGACAGTTGCCGTTCATGCAGTACTGCTAGGAAGTCATATTCTTGCAAAGGAAGAGCGCGATAAGACAACGGAATTCCTGATGGTTAAGCCAGTATCACGGTCGTCCATTATGACCTCTAAGTTTTTAGCGGCGCTGGCTAATATCATAGTCATTAACGTTGTAACGCTAATATCCTCTATTATTTTTGTGGGGGCTTTCAATAAGGGAAAAGATATAACAAGTGAAATTATTGTCTTTCTATTAAGCTTGTTCATCGTTCAGTTGATCTTTGTTTCGCTAGGATCCCTGTTCTCAGCTATTTTGAAAAAGCCAAAAACAGCCGGATCCTGGGCAACCTTTATCCTTTTTGGTGGATTTATTATTGCGAAAATAACAGATTTGGCTGAAAATCTTGAGTTCTTAAATGTTTTTTCCCCGTTTAAATACTTTAGTTATGAGGATATAGTCAATGGAGATGGCTTGAACTTCATTGTTGTGATTCTTTCACTTGTAATGGTTGCCGTTTTTTCTACTTTATCTTATTTCTTTTATCAGAAACGGGATTTAAATGTTTGAATGATATGTTCTATGAGCTGGATTTTATGTCCAGCTCTTTTTTTCGGTTAGAAATTTTCTGATTAGGAAAAAGGGCGGAATCAAAAATAATGGCTACTATAATATGAAAATGTAAACCTAAGTGAAAAGAAGTTTTGCTAGTTTTTTACTTGTAAAATATCCTTGAATCATATACTATTAAATATATTGAATACCATATATTGAATCGCTTATAAGATTTTACAACTACATATAGTATTAGCCTTGCGATAAGATGCGATTTTCGCTTAATAGGGAATTCGGTTGGAAGCCGAGACTGCCCCCGCAACTGTAATGCTGACGAACTAAATGAACCACTGCATAAGACTGCTTAATTTTAGGTGCTTATGCGGGAAGGATTTAAAGTAGGATGAAGCATAAGTCAGGAGACCTGTCTTATCTAGTTTGTTTCAACTTCTTCGGGGAGTGAGAGGAAGAAACGGTGGCTGAAAGAAGAGGACTGCTATTCCTATTAAGTCTTATTATTCTTTTTGATGTTATCGTTTCATCCGCTCATAATGGGCGGTTTTTTTTATGGGGAAAATAGCAGTAATCACTATCAATTATAGGGGGAAATCATAATGAGTACATCGGTACAAACGGGTTTATCAAATGCTTTTGATACGATTCAAGAATTTGCTGAGAAATATCAAGTAGATGTAACAGAACTTATGGAGGAGATAGCTCCACTACATGATAGAGAGATCGAAATAAATGAGCGTGTTATTCATTATGCATTAAATAAGATTTCAATGGATCAACCGAATTGGACCTTTCTAGCTGCTCGCTTTTATTTAAATGAGTTATATAAAGAGGCAGCGAAAAATAGGAAATATGATCATTTAAAAAAATATGGAGAGCTCTATTCGTTGATTCAAACATTAACTGACATAGGGATTTATTCTCAAGATCTATTAAATACATATTCCAAAGAGGAAATCGATGAGTTTGCTCTCAGCATTGATCCAGAGCGAGATTATCTTTTTAACTACATAGGATTATTCTTATTAGCTGATCGTTATCTGGCTAGGGATTATGAGCGAAATCTTTTTGAGCTTCCTCAGGAACGATTTATGATTATTGCCATGCATTTGATGAAGGATGAGGACGCACATAAACGTGTTGGGCTTGTAAAAGAAGCATATTGGGCTTTAAGTCTCTTATATATGACTGTTGCGACACCAACACTTGCAAATGCAGGGAAAAGTTTTGGCCAGCTTTCGTCTTGCTATATAGATATGGTAGATGACTCATTAGACGGCATCTATTTAAATTTGTGGGATACAGCTAGATTGAGTAAAGATGGCGGTGGTGTTGGCCTTTATTACGGAAAGGTTCGGGCCCTTGGCTCTGATATTAAAAAATTCAAAGGGAATTCTTCCGGTGTAGTTCCTTGGATTCGTTTGATCAATGATACAGCCGTTAGTGTGGATCAGCTTGGACAACGCCAAGGTGCGATTGCTGTTTATCTTGATGTATTCCATAAAGACATTATGAACGGTTTCCTTGATTTAAAGACAAATAATGGGGATGAGCGAAGAAAAGCTCATGATATTTTCACCGGGGTTGCCATCCCTGATTTATTTATGGAAAAGCTTGAGGAAGTAGATGAGTCTGGGAAAAGCATCGGGGAGTGGCACACTTTTTGTCCTCATCAAGTTAAACAAATCATGGGGTGGAAGGATGAAAACGGAACTCCGCTTGGACTAGAAGATTTTTACGATGAAACAGAGCGGAAATACTTTACGGAAAGATATGAAGAAGCTGTACATCATCCTCTCTTACCGCGTAAGACATATAGGGCGATGGATATTATGGCGAGGATCATGATTTCTCAGCTAGAAACAGGCACACCCTTTTTGTTCTATCGGGACGAAGTGAATAGGCAAAATCCCAATAAACATGTTATAGGGGAAGGGCGGACCTCGATTTATTCAAGTAATCTATGTACGGAAATTACACAAAATATGTCACTGACCTCAATTGTGAACGAAAAAGAAGATGACGAGGGCAACATTATCCTTGTTCGAAAACCGGGAGATTTTGTCGTTTGTAATTTATCGTCTATCAATTTGGCAAAGGCTGTTCAGGCAAATGTGCTGGAGCGTTTGATTCGCATACAGGTGAGAATGCTTGATAATGTGATTGATCTAAATACGATCCGGGTTGGACAAGCGGAGAAGACGAATAAGAAATATCGAGCGATCGGACTTGGAACCTTTGGATGGCATCACTTATTAGCGTTAAAAGGGATCCATTGGGAGTCGGATAAGGCCGTTGAACTTGCAGATCATTTATATGAGGATATTGCCTATTATTCGATTCGCTCTTCAATGGAATTAGCTGTGGAAAGAGGGACGTATAGTCAATTTTCAGGTTCTGAATGGGAGACAGGGTGTTATTTTGAGAAAAGGGGGTATACGTCTTATCGCTGGAAAAAATTACGCGAGGAGGTGGCTGGAAGGGGAATGAGAAACGGCTGGCTGATGGCCATTGCACCAACATCTTCGACTGCAAAAATTGGAGGTTCAACCGATGGGATTGACCCGATCTATTCGGTAGAATACGCGGAAGAAAAGAAAAATTTTAAATTTAAAGTAACGGCCCCAGACTTAAATCATATCACTTATGATTATTATCGCCGCGCAAGACATGAATTAGATCAGATTTGGAGTATAAAGCAAAATGCTGCAAGACAACGTCACATCGACCAAGCCATAAGCTTTAATTTATATGTTCGTCATGATATTAAAGCAAAAGAATTATTGAGACTTCATATGGAGGCATGGAAACATGGCTTGAAAACGACCTATTATGTGCGGAGTACGTCTCAAGCTGAGATTCAAGAGTGCGAGATGTGTCATAGCTAAAAGTAAAAATGTAATTTTATGGAGGAATATATGATGAATCAGAATCATCCTTTAACAAAAGTCAGACTTCTAAATCCGGATTTTCCAAACAAATCTACAGGAATTGTGAATGGAAAATGCTCAGGGATTCTTAATTGGAATGATATTGCTTATCCGTATATGTATGATCTTTATCAAACATTGTTATCGAATTTTTGGAAGCCGCAGGAGATTAATATGCAGGATGATATTAAACAATGGGATTCTCTTAGTGATAAGGAACAGGATGTGTTTTTGCGGGTGAATACCCAGCTAGCATCTCTAGATAGTTTGCAAACTCCTACAATGAGTCAAGTCATGAACTATGTAACGGATTCAAGTTTTAAAGCAATCTTTGCAGTAATTTCACAGCAGGAGGCCGTTCATAATGAATCCTATTCCTATATTTTAAGTTCACTTGTTCCATTGCATGAACAAAATGCACGCTTTAATCAAGCTAAAAATGATCCGATTGTTCAGAAGCGAAATGCACTTATTTTAAATGCATATGAAGGCTTCCTGGACGATTCAACCCCGAATAATTTGTTTAAGCTTGCAGTTAATTCGATTAATCTTGAAGGCATCTATTTTTATGCCGGGTTTGCCTTTTTTTATAATTTGGCTCGAAGACAAAAAATGCTAAAAACAAGCACAATGATTAGCTACATACAACGTGATGAGATGCAACACGCCTATTTTATTTCGCAATTTATTCGCATCCTCTTAACAGAAAATCCCGAGATGAATTCTAAGGAGAATGTTGATTATATTTATCATACGATAAACCAAGCAGTAGAGCTGGAAAAGGAATGGTCTCACGAGATTTTAGAGGATATGGAAGGAATTCATATTCAGGAGTTTGAAGGGTATCTTGAATATCTTGCAAATAAGAGGTTCCGTCAACTAGGGCTGAAGAATCTTTATTCGGATCGGGATAATCCAATGCCTTGGATCCATGTATTTAGTGATGAAATGGTGAATGAAACCAAATCTGATTTCTTTGAACAAAAGTCACGTACGTATACTAAGGTGGCACAATCGAATGGATTTGATGAACTGTGATAAAGGCCGCTGTTGTCTACTCGACTAGAACCGGAAATACAGCAGAACTTGCGCAATATGTCTATGAACGTTTAAAGCTTCAATTTGATAGTGTCGTACTAAAGCAAATGGGTCAATTTTCGCTTGATCAATTAACAGAATATGATGCGATTGTTATTGGCACTTATTCTTGGGGAGACGGGGAGATTCCTCCAGAAATGCTCCCGCTTTATGAGGCATTTGAAAAGCAAAGGGTAAAACATCTGATTACAGGAGTTGTGGGAACCGGGGATTCCTTTTATCCCAGGTTTTGTGGAGCAGTGGATGAATTTAGAGATATGCTTTATGTTAGGACTGATTTAGTTGCTACGCTAAAAGTAGAGCTCTCTCCACAAGGAAATGATTTCGAACGCTGTAATCAGTTTGTTGAGCTATTTAGGAAGCGTGTAACTGATTAAGGAATTTCATATAAAATTAATTTTTAATAGAATGGCAGTGAAGGATATGAACCAGTTAATGGATCAGTTTAAAGCAATAGTAGACTCAAGTAATCAAGATTTGATACAGGAAAATGCAAACGTGGATGGCTTATCACCTATGGGAATGATGAGTTTATTTGCATCCGCTTCAGCTAGGGCATATGCGCTTGAATTGTTATCAGAGGATGTAAAACATGCCTTTTTAGAGGGCTATATTCACATCCATGATTTTGATTTTTATGCCAGTGGAACGACAACCTGTTGTCAAATACCCCTTGGCAAGCTGTTAATGAATGGTTTTGATACCGGGCATGGTCATATGAGAGAGCCTAAATCCATAGTCAGCGCGATGGCTCTAACTAGTATTATTTTACAAGCAAATCAAAATATGCAGCATGGCGGTCAATCGATTCCTTGCTTTGATTATGATTTGGCCCCATATATTCGCAAAACATATGAAGGCAAACTGAAATTAATTCAAGAAATAGGATTAGGTGCTTCAGATGATTATATGGAGAGAAAGGCATGGGAAATAACAGAAAGAGAGACGTTTCAAGCTTGTGAAGCGTTTGTTCATAATTGCAACTCGATGCATTCAAGGGGTGGGGGACAGACTCCCTTTGTTTCTATTAATCTTGGAACAGACACTTCAAAAGAAGGAAGAATGGTTACGAGAAATCTGCTTCTTGCAACATTAAACGGTCTCGGTCACGGAGAGACCCCTATTTTCCCCATTATTGTATTTAAGATAAAAGAAGGAATCAATTTTAATGAAAAGGATCCCAATTATGATTTATATCGCCTTTCATTAGAAACGACATCGAAGAGGTTATTCCCAAACTATGTGTTTATTGATGCCCCTTTTAATCTCCAATATTATGATGGTACGCCTGAAAGCGAAATAGCAACGATGGGATGCCGAACGAGAGTGATGGGAAATATTCATGGCAAGGAGACTTCTGTAGGAAGGGGAAATCTTTCTTTTACAACGATTAACCTGCCTCTTCTTGCAATCGAGTCAAAGTCAATAGACCAATTTTGGAAAAAATTAGATTTTTATACTGATTTATCGATTAAACAATTACATGAACGGTTTATTTATCAATCTCAGAAAACGGCGGCTCATTTTAAATTTCTATATGGGCAGGGAGTATGGTGGAATGGGGAGGAGTTAGACCCGCATGCAAAATTATTGGATATTCTAAAGCAAGGGACTCTGTCTGTAGGATTTATTGGATTAGCTGAAGCACTCACACAGCTAACAGGGCACCATCATGGGGAAAGTAAAGAGTCGCTAAAACTCGGATATAAAATGATCACATATATGCGAGAAAAAATGAATAAAGCAGAATCTGATTATGGTTTAAATTATTCTTTGTTGGCCACGCCGGCAGAATCATTAGCAGGGAAGGCCCTTAGATTAACGAGGAAAAAACACGGTATCATAAAAGGTGTAACGGATCGCGAGTATTTTACGAATAGTTTCCATGTACCCGTATATTATCCGGTTACGGCTATCGAAAAAATCAAAATAGAAGCTCCATTCCATGATTTAACCAATGCGGGGCATATTACTTATATTGAAGTTGATGGAGACGCAAGCCGAAATATTGATGCTTTAGATACACTAGTGCGGGCTATGAAACAATATGGTGTGGGATATGGCAGCATCAATCATCCAGTGGACAGGTGTATGGAATGCGGCTATCAAGGGGTTATCAATAATGAGTGTCCAGAGTGTGGAAATGAGGATGACCAAAGTATTGAACGGATCCGCAGAATTACGGGATACTTAGTCGGCTCTTTAAATAGATGGAATTCAGGGAAACGAAGTGAAGAGCAAGATCGAATTAAGCATCAAGTATCCATTGGGGTAAATAAAAAATGAGAATTTTGACCATCCTTCATGATTCTATCGTAGATGGGAATGGGTTGAGGACCGTCCTATTTTTTGCGGGATGTCCTCACCGTTGCCCTAGTTGTCATAACCCTCAATCTTGGAATGCCGACGGGGGAGTGGAGTGGACGGAAGAAGAGGTCTTACAAGAGGTTATGGAAAATGAACTTTCCCATGTTACTTTCAGTGGGGGAGAGCCATTTCTTCAGTCAAAAGAAATTATCCCTTTAGCGCAAAAGATCAAGCAAAACGGAAAAAATATTTGGTGTTACACAGGTTATTTATTTGAAGAACTCCTGCAAAATTCTGACCATGCTCTTCTGCTGGAATATGTGGATGTCTTAGTAGATGGGAAATTTGAAATTGCCAATCGAGATTTATCGTTGAAATATAAGGGCAGTTCTAATCAGCGCATAATTAATGTGGGAAAAAGCCTTGCACAAGGAGAAATCATTTTAGCGGTAACATAATGGTTAAAGATAAGAAAGTTCCATTTTAATAAAGTTTCAAGGATGGAAGAGGAGAAAAATAGAATAATTTCGAGAATAGAAGCTGATTTTTCCAATGGCTTTTGTTAACCAAATAAAGGTGTCAAGTCCATAACAATCACGAATCCACCATGTTGTTAAGGGACTGACACCTTTTTAAATGAGGAAGCGGATTATCAATTATAAATCCTCGAGAAGGATTCGATGTTCAACCAATGCCATTTCCTTTATCTTTGCTTTTACAGTTTTTCTTTGACTAAAAATATTTTCTAAGTAAAGTCCATTTTCGGTAGGAACAATTTTGTCTACTTGTTCTAATAAAAGTGATTCCTGTCCTTCCTTATTAATAAAATAGACATTAGCTTCACACACTTTGATCACCTCTAAGAGTTTTTACTAATTCGATAGCATCATCAATATAATGTGGCAGTGGTTTGACTTCAATTCCCGTAACGGTAATGTTACATCTGTTTAGTGGAATGAGAATTTTTTTTGCAGGGCTCTCCGCTATTGCACTGGCCATAGTTGGTGTCAGTTCACCCAGAAACGAATGAGCGCATATTATTCCAATTGGTCCCAAAATGATGTTTACCTTAGGTGCTGTATAGGCGATAGCATTTTCTCCGGTTGCTCCTTCATTTGCCCCTGCTTTTAGCATAACTGAGGTGGCTAAAGAATTTGTTCCAAGTGCGATAATTTCTATTTGTTCCTCAAAAGAATGCCTGAATTTGGAGACAATGGCTTTTCCGATTCCTCCACCTTGTCCATCAATAACTGCGATTCGCATATATACCTCCACCTGCCGAGCTGTTAAATAAATTATAACAAAAAAGAAAGTCGAAAAGTGGGCATCCCTAAAACAACTTCCTAATTAATCATTCGAAGTCAAAAAATTTAATTGCTTTTTTAAGTCCATTTTTGATGAACCGCAGATAGGACAATTTTGCAGGGATAGAGGTATTTCTAAACCACAGCTATCAAGTAATTCTTCGTTCGATAAAATTTCAAAAGTAGGACCATCTGCTGCAATTTTTCCCTCTTTTATGACTAAAGTTCGCTCACAGGTTTCAAGCACCAGGTCCAGATCATGGCTAGTTATCAATTTAGTATGATTCATGTTATTTAATAAAACGATTAATCTTCTTCTTGATTTTGGATCAAGAGCTGAGGTTGGTTCATCCATTATTAGGACATCTGGGTTCATGGATAGGACCGAAGCAATCGCAGCAGATCGCTTTTCTCCTCCTGATAATTTAAAGGGGGATCTGTCTTTTAAATGTGAAATTCCCACAATTTCTAATGCTTGATTAACCCTTCGATCAACTTCTTGCTCCTCAAGTTTTTCATTCCGTGGTCCAAAGGCAACATCATCATAGACACTCGTCATAAATAGTTGATCATCTGGATTCTGAAAGACCATTCCTAATTTTTTTCGAATTGCCGGAATCGTTTTTTTTGTAAGCTGGATATCATCGACGAAAATTTGTCCACTTTTAGGAAGGTTAATCCCCATTAGCAGCGTCAGAAGGGTAGATTTTCCTGCCCCGTTTGCTCCGATAATTCCCACGGATTCACCATGCTGGATGGAAAAAGAGATATGCTGAATCGCAACATGTCCATCCGGATAAGAAAAATGTAAATCTTGTATCTCTATCTCACGGTGACTCATATTTTTATCCTCCTGTTAACACTGAACCTATCCACATTGGTAAATTAATCATTCTTGAAATGATAAAAAACAGCACCCAAACGGATAAATAAGTGATATCTTTTCTATTAATCTTAGGAATACTGCCAGTATGGTATTCACCGGCAAAACCTCTTAAGATCATTGCTTGGTAGACATGTTGGGCTCTATCAAAGGTTCTTAGTAATAATTGTCCGGCAAAGGATCCCCAGGCTGTATAGTGTATTCCTCTTGTTCCAGGAGATCTTAATGAATAGGCTCTAGTCATTCTTGAAACCTCTTCAATTAGAACGGTAACATAACGATAGGTTAGTAATAGCTGTAAAACAAAAATTTTAGGAACTTTGATCATTCTTAATGAAGCAGCCAGTTTATCCATTCCGGTTGTTGCGACAAGTAAAAGACTAACGACTATGGTTAAACCACATTTAATAAAAATCGCTAAGAAGGTAATCCAGCCTCTAGAAATCTCCAAGTCACCAAGGGTGATTGTATGATGATCAAATAAAGGATTTAGGATGCCTATTCCAATGATTAAGGGCTCAACAAGTAAAACTCTTTTCAGAATAGGAACGATTGGAATTTCTGCAAAAACAATGAGCAGGATAGGGTAAAAGAAGAATGGGATGAGCCTTCCTATTTCATACCTATCAAAGGATACAATCATAAATAAATACACGCCTGTAGTAAGCAGCTTTATGAGGGGATGAATCCTATGTATGCTGGTTTGCTTCTTTGCTAAATCGTCTAACAGTCCCATATGATATAGTGTGTTATTTATGTTTGCCATGAAAATTCAAATCCTCATTCAAAATTTTTGCGAGAATCCCTTTTGACTGAAAGGCTTATTTTACGAACTGATTTTTTTCTTTCTTTTTATGAAGCTAATGATGACCCCTGTAAGTACAGCGAGGGCAAGTGTTAAAGATCCTCCCACAATTCCCGAGATGCTTGTCCCGGCATTTTTAGAAGTCACTGTATCTTCCATTTTACTGCTAGATTTATCTTCTTTATTGTCTATTGCTTTGAAGCCATAGTCAGGCAGAAGGGCTGTTTTGCTTTGTATCTTGGAAAAAGATTTATGGATTCCATCAGAGGCTTCAAGTTCTGTTGTTCCTGCGGTTTTTTTCATGGACCATTCGAGACCGTCAGGATTTTGAGAAGCAAATAAGGAAAGTCCTCCGCCCACAATGATGATTGCAAGTATCAGACCTGAGAGTACTTTCTTCATTGAGATATTTCCTAATGATTGTCCGTTAGCTGCAGTCGTGATAATTTCAGGTCTAGCTTTCCATACAAAAGTCACGACGGCTGTTGTGACAAGACCTTCCACTGCTCCAATTGCAAGATGGATTGGTTGCATCAACAAGACAAAGGTTCCAAAAGGAAGCTCGGTTTTTCCCGAAAATAGGGTTTCAAGTACAACGCTAAATGCACCCAACTGTAAGCCCATAATAGCAGAAATCATGCTGCCCCATAAAATGTTTTTTGAAGTAATCCCTTTTCTCGTAAACCATTTATAAATGAAAGGATAGGCAATAAAGCATGAATAAAATCCCATGTTAAATAAATTCGCGCCATAGGCAAGCAATCCGCCATCTCCAAAAAATAACGCTTGAATGAGTAAAATAGCTGCCATGGTTAGGAATCCGGCATAGGGCCCAAGTAAAATGGAAAGCAGCAAACCTCCTCCAATATGACCACTTGAACCAGTGCCTGGAATTGAAAAATTAATCATCTGTGCAGCGAAAACAAACGCTCCCATCACTCCCATTAAGGGAATCTTTTTCTCATCTAAGTCATTTTGAATCTTTTTGACAGAATACGATGCTGCACCAATAGAGGCGGCGAGCATCGTACCACCTACTGCTGGTGAAAGTAGTGCATCCGCCATATGCATAAAACCATCTCCTAAAAAATAAAAACCCATAAAAGGTAAGTGTGTATACTTAGCCCTTCATGGGTTTGTTTGGTAGATTCATTATTTCTAATAGCTCGAGCAGGAATCTTCTTGACTCCCATTTCAAGACTATTTATATCATAGTAGAAAAAAGATTGTCAACGCTCTCATAATGTGTTTTCGATTGATATAAACTTATAAATCTAGATTTTTCTTACTATAGCTGCGTTTAATCGCTAAGTAGGAGAATTTGACAATTTGGTGAAGAAAGTGGTTTCAGGGTGGCAGTATAAGTGACGAAAGTAAAATGCTTGGAAATAACTGAGCTGTACCCCAATGGTTAGCTATATCTAACATTGAGGTGCAGCTCAAATGCTTTGGCATTTGACTGAGTCAAAGTTTGCTGTTATTGAGCCACTTTAGCATCAATATATTTTACAATTTTTTCGCAAATGTCATGTGTAATCAAGGAATCCTCAATCGATGGATTTGGCGTTTTATTATTTTGCACACAATCAATAAAATGATCGACGATTTGATAGAAGCCTCGTTTATACAATGTTGGTTCCCAGTCACCAAATTTAATTGTATTGGTATCTTTGTTATGAAAGTGGGTGGTTTCTACGAGGCTGTTGACGACGTATTTATGGGGACCTGCCATATATTCAATGATTTCTTCAGTCACACCATTGTTTCGATTCATTATACCAATAGCAATGCAGCCATCACCGATAAGCTGAATAACCAATTGGCTTAACATCTCCTCATTCTTTAAATACTCAATTTTTACATCCTTCACTTCTGTTTGCATTAAGAATCTTAGAGTATCAACGACATGAATAAAGTCCTCAACCACATATCGACGTGTATAATCCGGTAAGGCATAACGGTTTTTTTGCATAATGATGAGGTCGGCTTTGCCTTGCTCCGTTAGTTCCTTTACTCTCGGAATAAATCTTCTATTAAAGCCGACCATCGCGATTTTTCCGCTCCCTTTCGCTAATTCTACAATCCTTTTGGTTTCCTCAAAATTTAGAGAGATCGGCTTATCTATATAGGTATGTATCCCGTTTTTAAGAAGTTTTTCAGCCATCTCAAAATGGGCATTTGTCGCTGAGCTGACAAATGCTACATCAATTCCTGTGGCAATGAATTCATCGACGGTCTGCACTTTTTCTTGAATTCGATATTTATTGGCTAATTGATTCAAAGTATCTGCGTTTCTTGTGCATAGGACAAGCTCTATTCCTTCTTTTTCCGTTAGGACCGGTAAGTAAGCTTTTTTGGCAATATCCCCTAATCCAATGATGCCAACTTTCATTTGAATCACCTCAATAATATGATGAAAATCCTTTATTTAATTTATAAATTTGATGAATGGATTCTCGTTTATTATAGAATAACATCCTTTCATTGAATAGGAATGAAGTATATATTATTAATAACAAAAGTAAAAATTGGAGAGAGTTCATTGAGAAAATATCGCACCCTATTTTTTGACGTAGATGATACATTATTAGATTTTGGCGCAGCGGAAAACTTAGCTTTGAGTATGCTTTTTGAAGAGCTTCATATCCCTTTTAATAAGGAAATGGAAGCACGTTATAAACAAATTAATCAGGGCCTTTGGAAGTCTTTTGAAGAAGGAAAGATTTCTCGAGATGAGGTTGTGAATAGTCGGTTTTCTTTATTATTTAAAGAGTATGATAAAGAGGTTGATGGGAAGAGTTTGGAACAAACCTATCGCTGCTTTTTAGAAGAGGGAAAGCAACTTATTTCAGGGGCACTTGAACTCGTTTCAGATCTGAAAAATCAATATGATTTATATATAGTAACGAATGGAGTATCAAGGACACAGGATAAACGGTTGCGCGCATCCGGATTGCATCCGATATTTAAAAATATTTTTGTTTCTGAGGATGCCGGATACCAGAAACCAATGAAGGAATTTTTTGATTATGTTTTTGCACGTATTCCAAATTTTGCTGCTGAACAGGGCTTAATGATTGGAGACTCTTTAACTGCAGATATAAAAGGGGGAGAGTTAGCAGGCCTGGATACTTGCTGGTTCAATCCCGACAGGAAGCCAAATCACACAACGATTGTTCCAACCTATCAAATTCATAAACTAGAAGAGCTAAATCGAATTTTAAATGGATAAAGTAGATTCAGTTGGGGGAGATGTATCAAAAATACATCTCCCTTCTTTTTCTTGAAATATTCAAATGGATGTTTGAATGATGAAACGATACATATTATACTATATTCAAACAAACGTTTGATTGATAAGGGAGAGATTAGATGAGCAGGGAAGATACTTGTGAAATTTATTGCTTTGATGAAAAGAAAGTCAAACGAATACAGGGACTTTTACAGCAGGAAGACTTGCTGAGCACTTCACGAGTTTTTAAAGCTTTGGCCGATGAGAATAGAGCAAAAATTGCCTATTCCTTATGTCAGGATGAGGAGCTATGTGTTTGTGATTTGGCTAATATCATTGAGTCCTCTGTAGCAACAGCCTCTCATCATTTGAGAGCTCTTCATAAGCTAGGGATTGTCAAATTTAGGAAGGAGGGAAAGATGGCGTTTTATTCTTTAGATGATGAACATATTAGGCAGCTCATCTTTATAGCGTTAGCCCATGTGAAGGAGGGAAAAGTTCATGTCTAATCAAGCGGGATCCACTTTAGAAACACCGATAAAAACTTATCGAATTCAAGGGTTGACCTGTGCACATTGTGCTGCGACCTTTGAGAAAAATGTAAAAGAATTAAGCGGAGTTTTAGACGCTAAAGTAAATCTTGGAGCGGCCAAAATTACCGTTGAAGGGCAAACTACGATTGAAGAGCTTGAAAGGGCTGGAGCTTTTGAAAATATAAAAATTCGCGATGAAAAAATAAAAAAAATCGAAAAGGAACCCTTTTGGAAGCAGCAGGAAAACATCAAAGTATATATTTCTGTCATCTTGCTTGTGATTAGCTGGTTTCTTGGTCAGCAGCATGGAGAGGATTATATAGCTTCAACCATTGGGTATGCTGTTTCTATCATCATTGGTGGATATTCACTATTCATAACAGGTCTGAAAAATATAAGTAAATGGAAATTTGATATGAATACCCTTATGACAATTGCTATTATTGGAGCCGCTCTAATTGGCGAATGGGGCGAAGGGGCAACTGTTGTGATTCTTTTCGCTATCAGCGAGGTCTTAGAGCGATTCTCATTGGATAAGGCTCGTCATTCAATTGAGGTACTAATGGATATTTCTCCGAAGGAAGCATTGATTCGTCGTGGTGACGAGGAAATGTTGGTTTTGGTTGAGAACATTCAAGTGGGCGATATTATGATTGTGAAACCGGGACAGAAGGTGGCCATGGATGGAATCGTCATAAAAGGCGTCTCAACAATCAATCAGGCAGCGATTACCGGTGAAAGTGTACCAGTGGCAAAGACGATTGATGACGAGGTATTTGCTGGAACGCTCAATGAGGAAGGACTATTAGAAGTAAAAGTGACAAAAACAGTGGAGGATACCACATTAGCAAAAATTATTCATTTAGTGGAGGAGGCTCAAGCGGAGAAAGCACCTTCGCAAGTGTTTGTGGATCGATTTGCCAAATATTATACACCAGCAATTATCCTCTTGGCCTTGATTATTGCTATTATTCCACCTTTATTGGTTGGAGATTGGAGTAAATGGATTTATGAAGGGCTAGCGGTGCTGGTAGTGGGGTGTCCATGTGCTCTGGTGGTATCGACTCCTGTTGCGGTAGTGACAGCGATTGGCAATGCCGCCCGAAATGGAGTGTTAATAAAAGGCGGTGCTTTTTTAGAAGAAGCGGGAGCATTAAAGGTTATTGCATTTGATAAGACAGGAACTTTAACAAAAGGAATTCCAACTGTTACAGATGTGATCGCGTATCATGTGAATGATAATGAGGCATTAAAGCTTGCAGCAGCAATAGAAAAGAGCTCTCATCACCCATTGGCAGCGGCAATTGTAAAAAAGGCAGAAGAGGTCGGCACAGATTTTCAAAGCGTACGGCTTAAGGATTTTCAATCATTGACAGGTAAAGGATTAAAGGCGAAAGTGGAGGATCAGTGGTATTTCATTGGAAGCCCAAGTCTTTTTTCAGAAATGCATCAGTTCATGAAAAATGACATAGAAGAAGCCATCACGAAGCTCCAAAAAGAGGGAAAAACGGTCATGATATTTGGGACGAGTGCGGATGTCCTTGCCATATTTGCTGTAGCAGATGAGGTGAGAGCAACCTCTAGTGGAATTATAAAGGAGCTTCACCAAATGGGCATTGAGGAAACGGTCATGCTGACAGGAGATAATCAGCATTCAGCTGAAGTGATTGGTAACGTTGTGGGGGTGTCGGTCACGAAAGCAGAGCTGCTTCCTGAGGATAAGCTTGCTTATATCAAGAAGCTTCGTCAACATGAGCAAAAGGTAGCGATGGTTGGAGACGGCGTCAATGATGCCCCTGCATTAGCTGCCGCATCCGTAGGATTCGCAATGGGTGGTGCCGGAACGGATACGGCGCTTGAGACGGCTGATATTGCCTTAATGTCTGATGACTTAAGTAAATTGCCGTATACGATACAGTTAGGGCGGAGAACCTTATCCATCATTAAGCAGAATATTACCTTTGCGTTAGCGCTTAAACTCATCGCTTTATTATTAGTCATTCCTGGGTGGCTGACACTGTGGATTGCTATTTTTGCCGATATGGGGGCGACATTGATGGTGACTTTAAATAGTATGAGGCTGCTGAAAAATTCATGAAGATTCTTTATTGCAAGAAAGCCTTTATCGTCGTGAATAAGCTAATAAGAAAAACGCCCTAAATGAACGCAGAAAAAGGGTTTATTAAATAAAGAGGAGTACGAAAAGTTTAGCTCTGAGGTGACCCCCAAAAGTTAGAGTTTTATTTTAAGCAGCTAATTGGCTGGTATGGATGCGGTATTGAACCGGACTCATGCCTACCAATTTTTGCTTTATACGCTTGTTATTATAATAATCGATATATTCTTCAATTCGCTTTTTTAACTCCTCAAATGAGCACAGTGCTTCTCCGTAATACATTTCTTGTTTTAGTAATCCGAAAAAGTTCTCCATAGGCGAATTGTCTAAACAGTTTCCTTTTCGTGACATACTCTGAAACACCTTGTGTTTCTTTAGTGTTTTTACCCATTTATTATGTTGATAATGCCAGCCTTGATCAGAATGAACAGTGGTTCTGTACTTTGAGTCTTTTACAATTTCTAAAGCTTCCTCGAGAGGTTTGAGGGCCAATTCTAAGGTTGGGCGCATACTTATCCCATACGAAAGGACTTCACCGTTGAACATATCCATAATTGGATTTAGGTACAGCTTTACTCCGTTTGAACACTTGAATTCAGTGATATCTGTTGTTAATTTTTGATACACACGCTTGTGTGAAAACGACGGTTGATACGGTTCTTGGCAATAGCTCCAATAGTTCTTTTGTAAGAACTGTACTTTCGTGACTTTCTACTGAATTTCTCGCATTTGAGTCCAAGTTTATTCATGATGCGTTGGACCTTCTTATGATTCACTATCCAACCACTTTGTTTTAAGACTAAACGGATACGACGATACCCATAATTGCCATCATGTTCCTCAAACTTGGATTGAATACATTCTTCCAGTTCCTGATCCGGATTCTCCTTCTTCATCCCTTTTATATGATAATGGTAGGTGGACTCAGGAATACTAACTCTTTGTAGAACATCTTTTAGTTTGAACTTTTCTTTGAGTTCGAATGATAACGCTGCTTGTGCTTTTCGAGATAGCCTTCCGGATCCATCTGAAAAGCTCGTAACTTTTTTAAGTATTCTACCTCTAAACGAAGAAGCTCGTTTTCTCTTTCCAATTTTTGTTCGTAGGTCATTTCGCTTTCTACTACAGTTTTTTTACCTTTACTGTTCTTAGCTTTATCAGACATGGGTAGCCTTCCTTTCGGTCTATCCAGAGCTTCAGCACCATCCTCTAACAAAGTCTTTTTTCATGAAACAATCATAGAAGGAGTTGTAAGTCCAAATTGCAGAGCTGTATCCATTATTTCTTGAAATAAATGGCCACAGCGTTCATATTTCATATTGTACCAATAGACATAGCTTGAGCAAATCCTTTTCATCAATTTTGAAACGGAATCACCTGATTCTTTCAGTAATAAATGAATATGATTATCCATCAAGCAATAACAGTAAAGTTCATTTTTACATATGGTTGTATATTTATTTAGTGTTTCTAAAAATCTCGCCTTATCTTCATCGTCTTCAAAGATAATCTGCTTATTAATCCCCCTCATGATAACATGATAAATCCCACTTTTGCTTTTGATGCCTTGCAACTCTAGGCATTATGGACACCTCTATTGTTGTGAAATCCTAGCAATTTCTTGCTATGTGCTCCTTTTTACCCATAGACCGCCTTAGTTGTATGGCCTACCAGATAGATTCATCGGTGATTTTTTCCTCAGCTGCTAAATCAGAAATGGTACGTGCTAGCCGGATTATCTTAATCTGAACACGATTACTCCAATGCTGTTTGCTAGAAATTTGGGCGATCATTCTCAGTTGACTAGAGGATAATGGGGAGCGGGAGGTTAGGATTTCAAAGGGAATATTCGAATTGTAGACTTGTTTTTGATATCGTAAAAATTGTATTTCCTGGGCTTTTTCAACTCGCCTGCGAATATCAACTGAACGCTCTGATTCTACTTGTATTCGCGAAATATCAACAGGTTGAAGGGAAAGCAAAATATCTATTCGATCGTGGACAGGGCCAGATATTCGGTTGCGATAGGCTTGAATTTGTTTCGGTGTACAGGTGCAATAGTGTGAATTGGAGCCGAGATAGCCACATGGGCAAGGATTCATGGCTCCGATTAGGATAAAGGATGCGGGATAAGTGACAGTTGAATGGGCACGGCTGATGGTAACTTTTTCGGTTTAAAGTGGTTGTCTTAACATATCTAAGGTTTTTTTAGTAAATTCAGCAATTTCATCAAGAAATAATACCCCATAATGCGCCAATGAGATTTCCCCTGGCTTTGGGTGAGTACCACCACCAATTATCGCAACAGAGGAAGCCGAATGACGGGGATTTCGATAGGGAGCCATTTGCGCAGAGATGAGCTTTTCCTTAGCTAGTTGATACAATGATAACTTCTAATTGAGCAGATTTTGTAAGAGGGGGAAGAATGGGTGGAAAAGTTTCCGCAAGTAAGCTCTTTCCACAGCCTGGTGGTCCACTCATTAAAACATTATGCCGGCCAGCCGCTGCCACTTCTAATGCTTCTTTAGCAAACTGCTAGCCAATGATATAGGAGAAGTCGCGCTGATATCCTGCAATGAGGTCAGGCTTTTTCTCTGTTTGTGAGGAAAAAGGAATCGGAAGTGTCGATTGTCCTCTTAAATGGTTTAAAACGTCTTGAATATGCTGAACCACCATACATTCTAAACCTTCCAGCATATCCAAAGGAATAAATGGATCATACGGAATAAACGCCTTTTTTATCCCCAAATTTCTTGCGGCAACAACTGCAGGCATCAGCCCCTCAACAGTTTCGATTGACCCATCCCAATGGCTATAGCCAAATCAAATAACGGACCGTTTTTCTTCTGCTCCGATGGAGATAAATTGACAACAATTTTTTTATCTTCAATCATACCTCCTAGAGTCCTGATCTTGGACTGAATTCGCTCCTTTGATTCTTTCACCGAAGTATCAGGGAGCCCCACAATAACCATGGAATTCATTCCAAAGGAAGCCTGAACTTCTACTTGTACACGGTAGCCCTCTAACCCTTTTAGGCCAATGCTTAATACCTTAACAGTCAAATAATATACTTCCTTTTTATTAATTTCTTCTGTTTCGAATAGAGTATAAAATGATAGGGGAGTAATAAAAGTTTATTTGGAGAAAAGAGAGGTGGTAATTGAGGTTACTTACTTATTCTACAAGGTGGGGGAATTTCCCGCATATTTTACCTAATCATTTGTTACTTGACCTGGTACACAGGGACAGGTCCCTCGCCCCAACCTAACAATCTTATCGATCATTTTTAAATTTCCGGTAGCCCATTGGATTTGTGAAATGGATTTCGCTTCTAATTGGATAGAAGGGACACAGGATCCACTAACTATTCATCACCCCAATATTTGGTACTTATTGCTGCGCCAATATATAAGAACATAATAATGGTTTCAGTAAATATATTGCTTCTAATGTTAAAAATAAATAGAATCCCCTGAAATAAAAAAACAAGAAATAAGTAGATAACTGTTAAATATTGCTTTTTTATCATTGTAATCCCTAATTAGTATTAAGGAACACAGGGGCATACCCTCGTTCCATCCTATAAATAAAAAAAGTCCTGCTGAGATTCTCTCAACAGAACTATTTTCAAGCGTTGTTATTTAAGCGGGGACATGGAACCTGTGAACTGGTCCTTTGTCCCAAGAAACGTCAAATTCCCATCTTCCATGTGATAAACCTGGTCGCAATAAGCCAACATCCGTTCATCGTGCGTAACCATTATTGCTGCTTTATTTCGTTTTTTCACTTCATCAGCAATTAGTTTCACAACCTCATGAGCACGTTTTGAATCTAAACTTGCTGTTGGTTCATCAGCAAGAATAACGCTTGGCTGATTGAAAAAGGCTCGGGCAATTGCTACACGTTGTCGCTCACCGCCAGATAATTCACTAGGCATTTTATGCATCTTATCTTCTAACCCAAGTTCTTTCAGTAAACTTTCTGCAAATTGACGATCTTCCTTATTTACTTTACCCGCCATTCTTTTTATTAAAATCAACTGATCCATTACAGATAAGTAAGGAATTAAGTTAGATGTTTGTAAAATAAAACCTATTTCTTTTAAACGAAAGTCAGCTAGTTGCTTCTCATTTAACAGTCCCACATCTTTTCCGTTTACAATTACCTTCCCGGATGTTGATCTTATTAATGCACCGATAATAGATAGTAAAGTACTTTTTCCCGATCCAGATGGACCTACAATTGCCACTAACTCACCAGAATTTACTGTTAATGAGGTCTCTTTTAAAGCTGTTAAGGTAGATGTTCCCTCTTTATATTGTTTTGTAACTTGTTGTAACTGAATACCACTCATCTATTCCACTCTCCCTAAAGCAGTTAATGGATCAATCTTTGTAATTTGTCGGACGGAAACAAGAGAACTTAATAGACTGATCACTAATAAAGTAATTGCATACAGGGCTACTAGCTTACCATCTAAATTAAAAGGCATGTCTTTAGGGAAGGAAAGAGCTGTTAAATAGGTTAAACCTATACCTACTAAAATTCCAAAAGCCGACAAAACGAACACCTGAGCAACAATAGCTTTAGAAATAAATCGATTTGAGGCACCAATTGCCTTCATTACACCAAATTGCGATGTTTTTTGAATCGTAATAACATAGAAAAAAACGGAGATTATAAAGGCTGAAATGACAATTAAAAATGAAAGCATCATTACAATTGTTCCGTTCTCTTCTTTATATCCGGGCATTCCATTTACTGCTTTTGATTTTGTAACAGTTTCAATTCCTTTGAATTGTTTATCCAGCTGGGCTGTATCTAATTGAGGAGCTTTTAAAACAATTGCTTGGACTGGATTTTTAATGCCATTGTCAGCTCCTGGCGCTGCATACTGATACTCTCTCCAAGTATCCATATTCACAAATAATGCTGGTAAATGGTTGAAGGTTTCATTTTCGACAAAACCAATGATGCTTAATTTCAGTTTGGAATTGGAAACAAGAATTTCATCTCCAACTTTGTACCCGTCCTCTTTTAAATTACTATTAGCTAGAACACCATACTTCTTGTTCGTAGAAAGTTGTTTTCCTTCTATAACATTTGGTTCAATAAATGACCCTGAGTCCATTCCAATTATGGCCACATCTGTTTTCTTACTGTTATCCTCAGTTTTTTCTTTAGAAACAGCTGCCATTGATGATCCAAAAACAGCTGCATCCTTTACATCTTTATTTTTTTGGATATCTTCCATTAAATTACCAGACATAATTGATTTACTAAACGTAGCATCAGCATTTTTCTCATAAACTACATAATCTGCGGCCAAGTTTTTAATCGTAGCAGCACTTAGTGTTGATAGACCATTTCCTAGCCCCGATAAAATAAATACTAGCCATGCAATCAAAATGATAATAATACTCATCATGACATAACGAAATTTAGCATGCTTTAATTCTTTAGTAGCTAAAAACAAATCAAAATCCCCCTTTTAAATTAGTTACACATGTGTCACCTTTAAGCAAAAAGATAACTTATATATCTTATACAAAGACTATTATATACATAAGTTACACATGTGTCACTTATTTTGCAGAATTCCATTTAGAATCAGCTTCTTCGTAAAGATGAGTAATTGTTCAGCGTTCATTCCTGAATGATTGGGAATAGAAATACTTTGGAAAATAAACCCTAATAACAATTCATTCGGCATGTCCATTGCGATGTATCCCTCTAGCTTTCCTTGCTGCACTACATGGATAAGAGGCTTATATAGTTCGTGGTGCATATGAGAAAGCTTTTCTTTCTTAGCTTCTAATTGTGGATTCCCTTTAGTAGGGATGACATCTTGAATCCCAAGAATCATATGTAAATCTTTATAGGTAAAAATCTGTTGTAAAAGTAAGTTGATCTTTTCTAAAAATGGCAAGGACTTCGAAAGAGAAGAAAAACTTGCTAATGCATTTTTCATTTCCTCTACCATAAAATCTAATAGCAGTTCATCCTTATTTTGATAATACTTATAAATTGCTGCTCGTGTAACATTTAATTGCTTTGCCAGTTGGCCAATTGTAAACCCCTCATATCCAGTTTGAATAATCATTTTTTTGGTGCAAAGAAATAGGTCAACTGTATTAAATTTCCGATCTCTCCCCATGTTATAACCTCTTTTCAATTCAATTCCTTCATATTTATTAGTATTCAGCCATTTCTATTATTCAAATAAACCTTATAAGCGGTTAATAGTCAATCTCTGACGGTTTTTATATAACGAGTTTCTAGGTAAGTTTGTTATTTCACAAAGAAGACTTTCCTTCCAAATATCCCCTCAATTTCGAGACTGAAGAACCTGTTCTTTTCATAAATGTTAATAGATCTAGTTTGAATTGAACAGGATAAGTTTCTTTATTCTTCTTGCTTTGTAATCCTTTCGCACCAAATTTCTCATATTTTTTACCCATTCTTGAATAGGGGTACTGCTTTTAATTCCGTATTTCTTTGCCAAGAGGTCATATCCCAATCCCCCTTTCTGATACTCCTTAACTACCATTAACTTAAATTGTTCACTATATTTAGCCATTAAAAAGCACCCCAAAAGTTAGATTTTACTCTAACTTTTGGGGTGCAGTACACTCTTCGTACTCCTTTTTGTATTAGCGATTATTCATATCGTTTGGATGTGGTCCTTTACGTCTATTGAGATTTAATTGATTAATGGCATTTATTTCATCAGTGGAAAGCTCAAAATCAAATACTTGGAAATTTTCTTCGATTCGGGCAGGGGTGACTGATTTTGGAATGACAATGGTGTTGTTTTGTAAATGCCATCGCAATACGATTTGTGCAGGGGATTTGCTATGGGAAGCAGCAATCCTTTTTACCGCTTCATCCTGAAGCACTTCTCCGCCTTGCTCAAGTGGGCTCCATGCTTCAACGAAAATATTGTGTTTTGCACAAAATTCCTTTAATTCATTTTGTGCATTGTGTGGGTGGCATTCTACTTGATTGAGCACAGGAACAACATCGCATTCCTTGAGAATGCGCTCTAAATGCTCAATTTCAAAGTTACAAACCCCAATCGCCTTCACACGGCCATCATGATAGAGTTTTTCTAATGCTTTATATGTATCGACATATTGATCAAACTTTGGTGTTGGCCAGTGGATTAAATATAAATCAACATAATCAAGACCTAATCTTTCTAAGCTTTCCTCGTAAGCTCGGATGGTGTTTTCGAAGCCTTGATCGCTATTCCAGACCTTAGTGGTAATAAATAATTCTTCACGAGGAATCCCAGTTTCCTTAATTGCTTTTCCCACACCTTTTTCATTTTGGTATATCATGGCTGTATCAATGGAACGATAGCCTACTTCAAGTGCCTTTGCAACAGCGGGGGTCGCCTTATTATCTTCGACCTGCCAAACCCCAAAGCCTAATTGCGGCATTTTTAAACCGTTATTTAACGTAATATAATTCATTGCACGGATCTCCTTTTCTTTTTTAATGGAAGTTGTACTAAATCAATATTTTATTCTAAGCTTCAAGAGTTTATACTGATCCACAGTAACTCTACAATCAAGAACTCCAAAACGCGACATTTTATTCTATCGCTACATTGTTATTTTATTCGAACTTGCTACAAAATGGAAAGTAGTGATATTTTTTTAATATAGTTATATATTTTTAACTTACTATTGTTTTTATACTAGGAGTGATAACTTTGAAGGAAGTACCATGTTCAATTGAAAAAGTGTTAGATATAATCGGCAGTAAATGGTCCTTTTTAGTATTAAAGGAGCTATATGAAGAAAAGAAACGGTTTAATCAATTACGGAGGGCGATTAACGGCATCAGTCCTAATGCTCTTACCACGACTCTTAAGCATTTAGAAAAAAAGAAAATCGTAATTCGAACGGTTATTCCGACTGTTCCAGTGACCGTGGAATATTCTCTGACGGAAAAGGGAAAATCGTTTCATAGTGTATTATATGAGATGAAAAAATGGGCGGCAGAGTGGGAATAACAGGATTTATAAGAAAATGATTCTATTTTTTATTTAGGCTATTTTGTATAGATTGTTGTTCTTGAACATGTAGCCTGAATACTTTTATGTTTATGGGCGAGCGGAGATTTATCCTTATTCGCACAGGATTTATGTTTATTCAGGCTGTTAAGTATTCTTCTCCAATCTTTTAGTAAACAGGCATTAATTTAAATAAGGCTTCCTTCTTCTAGAATGGTCGCATCTACAGTTTGTTCACAAATTATTCATAAAGATATGACGATTTTATGAATTTTTATTTCGGGCGAAAGTCCGTTAATTTATTAGTAGTATGTTTAAAACAATAGGGGGGGTTTGTGATTATATGCGTAGATCCTTCATCATAGAAATCACATCGGTATTAATTAACAAAGCGGCCTTATATGCTACTAAACTAACGACAGAAGAAGGGGGGATGCTACGTGTTGAAAACGAAGGAGAATACGATTTATGAAGAGGCTCTTTCAAGAGGTTTCTCTCGCCGAGATTTTTTGAAAATGTGTACAGCACTTGCCGCGACTATGGGTCTTACCTATAAGGATACGGATAAGGTTGCTCATGCTATGGAGAATAATAAACGGGTTCCTGTTATTTGGCTTGAATTCCAAAGCTGCTCAGGTTGTTCAGAGTCTTTCATTCGCTCAACACATCCAAAAGCTGAAAGCGTTTTACTAGAAATGATTTCCTTAGAGTATAGTGAAGTGCTCTCAGCTGCTTCAGGGCATCAGATCGAAGAAGCAATGAGTCATGTTCTAAAAGAAAACGCAGGGGAATATGTGCTTGTTGTGGAAGGGTCAGTACCTGAAGATGAATATACAACAATCGGCGGAAAAGGCGCAAAAGAGGTTTTAAAAGAGGCTGCCAAAAATGCCAAAATGGTGATTACTTATGGAAGCTGTGCTTCTTGGGGAGGAATCCCTGCTGCTAATCCAAATCCAACGAAGAGTGTTCCGATAACAGATATCGTAAAGGATAAACCAGTTGTGCTTGTTCCAGGTTGTCCACCAATTGCGGAGGTCATGACAGGGGTTATCGCTCACATCATTACGTTTGGAGCTGTTCCTGAATTAGATCAAGAAGGTAGACCAAAAGCTTTCTACAGACATCGTATTCATGATAAATGTAATCGCCGTGCCTATTTTGATGCAGGGCTGTTTGCCGAGTCCTTTGATGATATAGGGGCAAAACAAGGTTATTGCTTATATAAGCTTGGCTGTAAAGGACCGACTACTTATAGCTCTTGTCCAGAAATGAGATGGAATGGTGGTACAAGCTATCCTATCCAATCAGGAAATCCATGCATTGGTTGTACTGAAAAGAATTTCTGGGATAACGGTCCATTCTTTTCTCGCCGTGCGAAAATTCCTGGTACACAAACAACCATCAATCCTGATAAAGTTGGTATCACTTTAGCAGGGGTAACCGTTGCGGGTGTTGCAGCTCATGCCGGGATAACAGCCGTTGTCAAGAAGAAAAAGGAAAACCATGCATCGAAAGAAGAGGGTGAATCATAATGGCAAAACGAATTGTAGTTGACCCCATTACAAGGATTGAAGGACACCTTAGGGTTGAGGCGGATATTCAAGATGGAAAAATAGCAAAGGCATACAGTTCAGGAACATCGGTGCGTGGCCTTGAATTAATAGTACGTGATCGAGACCCGCGTGATGTTTGGGCATTTGTGCAAAGAATTTGTGGCGTTTGTACTAGTTCCCACGCTCTTGCCTCTATTCGATCAGTGGAAGATGCTCTTGATATTAAAATACCTAAAAATGCCAGTTTAATTCGAAATATTATGAATCAAGCTTTATTTTTACATGACCACATCGTCCATTTTTATCATCTTCATGCATTTGATTGGGTGGATGTCGTGGATGCCCTTAACGCTGATCCAAATAAAACTAGTAAGATAGCTCAGTCTATTTCGGATTGGTCTAAGTCTTCTCCAGGTTATTTTGCTGAAATTAAAAATAAGGTGAAGAAAGTGGTAGATAGTGGGCAGCTTGGCATCTTTGCCAATGGATATTGGGGACATCCAGCCTACAAACTACCTTCAGAAGTAAATTTACTTGCGGTTGCTCACTATTTAGAGGCATTGGATTGGCAAAAAGAAGTGGTTAAGATTCAGACCATTTTTGGAGGAAAGAACCCACATCCACATTATGTTGTTGGGGGTATGGCGACACCGCTTGATATTAATAGTGATAATGGAATTCACGCTGAGAGATTAATGAATGTTTCACAATTAATCGATCAGGCGAGGGAATTCGTGACAAAGGTGTATATTCCAGACCTGCTTGCAATTGGTTCTTATTATAAAGATTGGACATATGGCGGCGGGTTGAATAATTATCTTGTGTACGGAGATTTCCCAACAGGCGATATTCGTGATATTGATACTTATCGTATTCCTCGAGGCATTATTTTGAACGGAGATTTAACAAAAGTTCATGACCTCGATCCAAAAGATCCTGAACAAATCAAAGAATTTATTGATCACTCTTGGTATACCTATGATGGTAAAGATTCCGGTGGAAGGCATCCATGGGAAGGGGAAACCACTTTCAATTATACAGGGCCTAAGCCACCATATGATCAATTAAATGTTGAAGACAAGTATAGTTGGCTTAAGTCTCCACGCTGGAATGAACAGGCAATGGAAACCGGACCGCTTGCAAGAATGATTGTTGGATATGCATCTGGCCGTAAGGATTATGTCAAATTGGTTGATGATACATTGAAAAAACTAAATATTCCACTTGAAGCTCTTCAGTCTGCTTTAGGAAGAACAGTAGCTCGTGGTCTTGAGTCTGTTCTTATTTCAGATTGGATGAGAAATGATATGGATCAATTGCTGGAAAACATTAAGAACGGGGATGAAACCACATTTAATCGTTCTAAATGGGAACCGGAAACATGGCCAAAAACAGCTAAAGGTGTTGGTTGGATGGAAGCACCTCGTGGCGCACTTGGACACTGGATTCAAATCGCAGATAAAAAGGTAAAGAATTATCAGGCTGTTGTGCCGACAACATGGAATGCTTCTCCAGTCGACCATAAAGGCAACATAGGAGCTTATGAAGCATCATTAAAAGATACACCGATTGCCGATCCAAAGAAACCACTCGAAATATTGCGGATTGTGCATTCGTTTGACCCTTGCTTAGCATGCGCAGTACATTTAACCGACCTAGAGAATCAAGAGTCAACGGAAATAAGATTAGGTTAGGAGGAGGGATCAAATGTCCAACCCCAACAATAAGAATCTAAAGCCGAATTCGACCTTTGATCGGGCAGGTGGTAGTACAGCCAATTCCAATAAGGAACTTGGAAAAGTGTATGTATGGGAGCTTCCTATTCGGATTTTCCATTGGGTCAATGCGATTTCCATTGTTATTTTAATAATTACAGGTATCTATATTGGCAATCCATTTGTCGGTTCACCGATCCCAGAAGAAGCCTATTATTCCAATCTCATGGGTTTGGTTCGCTACATTCACTTCTTTACAGCATTTGTGTTTACAGCAAACTTAATATATCGATTATATTGGGCCTTTAAAGGAAACCAATATGCAAAAACGAATCCGTTAAAAGCTTCGTTTTGGAATGGCGTATGGCAGACCCTTAAATATTATTTGTTCTTGCCAAACAAGAAGCAGCATACAGTTGGACATAATAAGCTAGCTGAATTAAGCTACTTAATTTTTATCGGCATTGGTTCCATCATTATGGTTTTTACAGGCTATTACTTATTTTTTGAGCCACAATTTGAATCAAAGCTTGGTGGATTCTTTAGCCATTTTGGTGTTATTTTTGGCGGTGATAGCTTTACCATCCGCTCTGTCCATCATCTCGTTGCCTGGGGCTTTGTGATCTTCGTCGTTGTGCATCTTTATATGGTATTCCGCGAGGATTGGTTAAGCAGGAATGGAACAACATCATCCATAATTACAGGATATAAAACCGAAAAAGTAAAGGACAGTGGCGATAAAGGCCATAAGTCAGAAGGTGGAAAGAGTGCATAATCAGTCATTGTCACTTACAAAGAATATTAAAATCATAGGAATCGGCAACACCCTCTATTCAGATGAGGGTGTTGGCGTTCACCTTATTCCGTATTTGGAAGAAGCCTTAGCAGATTTTACAAATGTTGAAATTATTGAAGGAGCAACGGATGGGATGAAGTTGCTTGAGCCTGTTGAGGAAGCAGACTATCTCATTGTCATTGATGCGATCAATGCGGGGAAACCGGCGGGAGAGCTCATGATGATTCGCAATGGGGAAATTCCCAAATATTATGGTGTGAAAATGTCTGTGCATCAAATTGGATTTCAGGAAGTCCTCCTTGCTGCAGATTTGCGGGAAAAATTACCAAAGGAAATGATTATGTTTGGTATCCAGCCGGCATCATTGGATATGGGACTTGAACTATCTGATATTGTAAAAACAAAGCTTCCGGAACTAGTTACGAACGTTGTAGACCAAGTCCAAAAATGGAGTGAGAATATGTGAAGCGCTCCGAGTTTTTTTCCGAAATGGGGAAAGGATTATTCAGGACGGTAAAAGAAGTGACTTCCCCTCTGATTGAAGATGATTTGGACAAATTCGATTCCATCGTTGATGAAATTATTGGTGTGAAATGGGTGGAGGCAGGAAATGTTGAGTCTTTTTCCCCAGAAGGAGTACATGACCTCTATATAGCTGGAAAGGCCATTGCTATCATTTCAGATCAACAAAAATTGAAAGCCTATCAAAAGCTTTGCCCAAATTGTCAAGCAATGCCACAATGGATTTCATATGAAAAAGTCTTTAAATGTTTCAACTGTGAAGATCTGTATCACGTTGAAACAGATGAAGGTTCATTACAATTGAAAAAATTTCCACTGAAAAAAGAAGCAGGTAAATTATTTGTAGGGTTAAATTAAAGTAATCTTCAGATAATTACCACTATAAGGAAGATAAATATGCATGAAATGGCACTCATGGGGGATATCCTCCAGCTTGTTGAAAAGGATGCACGTTCAAGAAATATGCATCAAATAGAGAAGATTGAATTGATTGTGGGAGATTTAAGCAATGCCCTGCCGGATGCCCTTGAAATGGCATTTGATGTATTTCGTGCAAGAGGGCTTGCCCTATTATCTGAGCAATCGCGATTAGTTATAAGAAAAGAAGCGGCCAGAGCCAAATGTACTGTGTGCGGGTTTGAATACAAACCGGATACACGACTAAGTATTTGTCCAGAATGCAAGTTGCCCAGTGGCATACTGACTGCCGGTGAAACATTCAAGGTTCAGTCATATGAAGGGAGTTAGGAAATATGAAAATTGATTTAGATGTCGAAGTACTTGCTGATAATAATACGGCAGCAACATATAATAGAGCCCTTTTTGAAAATAAAAAGACGCTGGTCATCAATTTAATGAGTTCTCCAGGTGCCGGCAAAACGACATTATTAGAGCGTACTGTCGCTGAACTAGGAAAGAAATTTCGTATCGGTGTGATCGAGGGGGATTTAGCAACGGAAAAGGATGCAGACCGCATCAGAGCTTTAGGTGCACAGGCAGTGCAAATCAATACTAATGGAGGCTGTCATCTAGATGCGAGAATGGTTGCTAAGGTGCTCCCTGAATTTGATTTTGATGATATCGATATTTTATTTATAGAAAATGTGGGAAATCTTGTTTGCCCATCAGGCTATGACCTTGGTCAAAATCATAAGGTTGCTATTTTAAGTGTACCTGAAGGAAACGATAAAATTCCTAAATATCCGGTCATGTTTCGTCGAACAGAGATGGTTGTGTTGAACAAAATCGATCTTTTGCCATATTTAGATTTTGATGTAGAGATGGCAATTGAGGATTTACAAGGAATCAATCCAGAATCTAGATTGATACAAGTATCATCACGCACAGGCGAAGGATTGGATGAGTGGCTAACATGGATCAAACAAGCATACAATCAAAACATAGAGCGGTAAAAATAACAGTAAAAGGGCGGGTTCAGGGTGTTGGATTCCGCCCCTTCATCTTTCAAATAGCAGATCAATTTTGCATTAATGGAACGGTCCAAAACAATATGGACGGGGTCAAGATTTTTGCAGAAGGGGCTTATGAAGATATCAGCCAATTTGTTTCGGCTATTCAATCAAAATCTCCAAGACTATCAAGAATTGACCAAGTGGAAGTGGGTGAGATTCCTGCTAATGGTTATGATGACTTTCGCATTATTCCAAGTGAACGAACCGGCAAATCTTCACTGGTCATTCCAATAGATTCAGCAGTATGTGAAGATTGTTTAGCGGAAATGCGCGATCCAAATAATTTCCGTTATCGCTATCCATTTATTAATTGTACACAATGTGGTCCTCGTTACACGATTATTGATGAACTGCCTTATGACAGGCCCTTTACAGTGATGAGGGAATTTGCAATGTGTCCAGACTGTAAAAAGGAGTATGAAGATCCGATGAATCGGCGTCATCATGCTCAGCCGATTGCCTGTGGTAAATGTGGACCGGAAGTTAGTTTAAAGACAATTAATGGCCAGACCATTGCGAAGCAAAAAGAAGCGATTGAATGGGTGTCCAATCTTCTTTGTGATGGAAAAATTGTGGCCATTAAAGGCATTGGTGGCTACCATTTGGCATGTGATGCATATAACGAAAAGGCTGTTCGAGCTCTTAGAGATAGAAAAAGAAGACCTAATCGACCTCTAGCAGTAATGGCAGCAAACATAGAAGTAGCAAGAGAAATCTGTCAAGTCAAGAAGCAGGAAGATGAGATATTGCAATCACCTGAAGCACCGATTGTTATTATGGAAAAGCAATCATGTAGCGGGCTAGCTGAAAGCTTGGCACCTGGGATGAAGACATTAGGAGTCATGTTACCGTATACTCCCCTGCACCATCTCTTGTTCGATGAGGGTGAGGTAAAGGCTTTAGTTATGACGAGTGCCAATCCGTCCGGTTTACCAATTTTATACCGTGATAAGGAGGCGTTTTCTTATCTTGAGGGGATTGCGGACTATGTGTTATCGAATAACCGAGAAATTTTACATCCATTAGATGATTCCGTTGTTCAATTGATAGATGGACATTTGACCTTCTTAAGAAGGTCCCGCGGCTATGTTCCAGACCCAATGACAACGGATCAACCGGTCCATAGCGTGGTTGCACTTGGGTCTCAGCAAAAAAACACCTTTGCCATTGGTCGGCATGAGCAAATTTTTATCGGGCCTCATATTGGTGAGATGGAGCATCTGGAGGTTGTCGAGCATTTCCAACATGAATTTAACCATCTTATGAAATGGATGGGAATAGAGCCTGATAAAATTGCCATTGATATGCATCCTGGTTACATGACAGGTGAGCTAGCTGAGACCATGAATGCCTCCATTATTTCTGTCCAACACCACCATGCCCATATGGTTTCGTGTATGGAGGATAATGGCTTAAACGATGCCACCTTTGGCATTATTTTAGATGGGACAGGCTATGGAGAGGATGGACATATTTGGGGATTTGAACTTTTATATGGAGATGCAAGCTCCTATGAACGACTTGCCCATCTTAATTATTCACATTTACCGGGGAATGAACGAGCCATCAAAGAACCCTGGCGAAATGCTACAGCCATGTTAATCGATTCTTTCGGAGCGGAGGGACGAGAGTGGGCTCTTCGATTGTTTCCAAACAAAATCTATGAAATTGAAGTCATTGCCCATATGCTTGAAAAAGGTGTGAACAGTCCGCTAGCGGGCACTTGTGGACGATTATTTGACGCAGTAAGTGCAATATTAGACATTTGTCAGGTGTCCACCTATGACGGAGAAGCAGCTATTAAACTATCAGAGCAAATGATAGAAGCTGAGTCCATTCAATCGTATCCCTACGGATTATTGGAAAGTAAGGATGGTTCGATTGCGTTGGATTTTGCTCCAGCATTAAAACAGATTGTCCAAGATCGTTTAAGTGGTGTTCCCAAAATGGAGATTGTCCAAAGATTTCATGAGACGGTCGTGACAATGTGTGTAGAATCCATGGTTTCACTAAGTCAAAGAAATCCAAGCTTTAAGAAACATGTCGTTTTATCCGGAGGCAGTTTTCATAATCCATTTTTATTAAAAGAAATAGCAGGACGTCTAAAGAAAAGGAATTTTAAGGTCTATACCCACAAACAGGTTCCTTGTAATGATGGAGGGCTTTCTCTTGGACAGTTGATTGTGGCTGCTAATAAAAAATAGAAAAATGTTATCAAAGAAATTGAGGTATCGGGGGGATAGAGAATGTGTGTTGGAGTTCCAGCAAAAGTTATTGAAAAACAAGAATTTACAGCTGTAGTAGACGTAATGGGATCAACGATGACAGTTGGCATAATCTTTGTGCCTGAGGTTGAAGTGGATGATTATGTTATCGTTCATGCAGGACAGGCGATGTCTACAATTGATGAAGAGAATGCGATTTTAAGTATTGAAGAATGGAGGAAGCTTGTCGATGCAAGAACTCCTGAATGAATTTTCAAATTCGAAATTAAGCCGCAAGCTTTTAGTAAAAGTAAAAGAATCTGCCGAGAGCTTTATTCAGGCACACGGTAGACGGCCTATTTTTATGGAAGTATGCGGTTCACATACAATGGCATTAGCCGAAACCGGTGTAAAAAAGGCTTTAAAGGAATATGTGCAGTTGATTTCAGGTCCAGGGTGCCCTGTCTGTGTAACGGATCAAAAATCAATTGATGCGATGATTAAGCTAGCGGACGGAGAGAACCGAATCATTTGCACCTTTGGTGATATGATTCGTGTTCCTGGGACAGAATTTAGTTTGTTAGAGGCGAAGACGGAGGGAAAGGATATCCGCATTGTCTATTCCCCACCTGATGCGGTAAAAATTGCGGAAGAAAACCCAGATAAAGAGGTTATTTTCCTCGGTATCGGCTTTGAAACAACGATTCCCGTTTTGGGGGTTGCTCTAAAGACGGCAATAGAGCGCAATGTGAAAAATTTCTCTATGTGGATGACGACAAAGCTCGTGGAGCCCATCTTGAGAACTCTTTTAGAATCCAAAGAGGTTAAAATCGACGGCTTTATTCTTCCGGGGCATGTTTCGATTATCCTTGGAAAAAAGAACTATCAATATTTAGTAGATGAATATCAAATTCCTGGTGTCATTACCGGGTTTGAACCCGTTGAATTACTAGGTGGAATCTATAAATTAATTGCCCAATTATTAGATGGACGAGCTGAAATAGAAAATGATTATTCTTTTGTTGTGAGTGATGAGGGGAATAAGGCAGCTCAGGCTTTAATCAATCAATATTTTGAGCCGGTGGATGAGGCTTGGAGAGGAATCGGTGTCATTCCAAAAAGCGGCATGAATATGAAAGAAGAATTTGCAGAATGGAATGCAAAGAATCGTTTTCATATCACAGTAGGAGAGCCGCGCAAAACAAAATGTCGCTGCGGAGAAATCATTAGAGGGCTTATTTCACCGGAGGAATGTCCTTTATTTGGGAAGGCTTGTACACCAGTCAAACCAATTGGGCCTTGCATGGTTTCTACAGAAGGCACATGTTCAGCTCATTACCAGTACTTGAGGGAGGATTAGTTAATGAAGGATGAGAGAATTAGCTTAGCTCATGGTGATGGAGGAGAGCTGGCACATAATTTAATACAAGATGTATTTGTTAAGGCGTTTGGGCATAATGAATTTGCTCGCTTTGATGCAGCTGTCTTTCCATCTCCCTCTGTAAAAATGGCTGTGACGACGGATAGCTTCGTGGTAAAACCAATCTTTTTCCCTGGTGGAAACATCGGAAAACTTGCTATTGCTGGGACGGTTAATGACCTGGCTGTAAGTGGAATGATTCCGCAATATTTAACAGCGGGTTTTATTATTGAAGAGGGCTTCAAGGTGAAAGAACTGAAGGAAATTGTTCATTCAATGGCAGAAGAGGCACAAAAAGCTCAGGTCCAAATTGTGGCAGGCGACACAAAGGTGGTAGAACGAGGAAGTATTGATGGGCTTTACATCAACACTACCGGAATCGGCTTTATTCATCCTACACATCCTGTCCAACCGGAATTAATGGATGAAGGAGACTCCATTATTGTTAATGGCACAATCGGTGACCATGGCATTGCGATTTTAGGTGCACGGGGAGAGCTTGGAATTAAGACGGAACTGCAGAGTGATTGTGCGGCGCTGAATGGGTTGATTGCTAGTGTGATAGATTCGGTTGATGGGATTCGAATCATGCGGGATCCTACACGAGGCGGTCTCGCAACGACGCTTGTAGAAATCGCAGAGGATTTTGGAATCTCCATGGAAATAGAAAATGAAGAAATCCCAATTCGAAGCGAAGTAAAAGGTGCCTGTGATATCCTTGGATTCGATCCACTTTATCTTGCAAATGAGGGAAAAGTTATTTTCATTGTGAAAAAAGAGCAAGAAGCACAGGTTCTTCAGCTACTAAAACAGCACGAGCTTGGACAAAATGCTAAAGTCATCGGTCATATAACAGGCAAAGAGAAAGGAACGCTTCATTTAAAAACGGGACTTGGCAGTACGAGAAAGCTGCATAGACTTTCTGGAATGATGCTGCCGCGAATTTGTTAAATTGAACTAGACCTGAAAATCATTAGGCAGTAGCACATAAGTTGTGTTGCTGCCTGATGATTTTCAGGTTTTTAAAAGTGAAGTTTTTTTTCCTCTAAATAATGGTTGACAAATCGGAATAGTAGGTTTATTTTATACATAAAGCTAAAATAAAATTTAAATATTCTTTGATATATCCAACTTATCAAGAGAGGTGGAGGGAATGGCCCTTTGATACCTCAGCAACAGGTTCTTTTAAGAACACTGTGCTAATTCCAACAAGCATTATGCTTGGAAGATGAGTTAGGGTGACATGTTACTGAGTCAATCCTATTCTTATCTTTAAGAATAGGATTTTTATTTTTTATCAAATAAAGGGAGTGAATGAAATGAGTAACTATCCTTGTAAAAATCTTGAAAAGCGGCGCAAAGAATTAATAAATATACTTACTACTTTTGAATTCTATAAAAATGGTGATAAGAGTCTGTATGAATTACCTCTTCCTGATTTAGAACATGAGTATGAATCATTTCAAGCAAATTTGCATCCGCATATCGGTGTGGGTTCTATACATTGGGTTTAGTGATAAACAGGGAATCTTTTACCCGAAAAAATGAAGTTAAAAAATTATAGACTGGATTGGTCTTGTATCAAAGTATTGAATTATGCTTGTTCGATATCTTTTAGAAATAAAAAAATCATATACTAGTTGTCTTGTTTTGTGAAGCCATAATTAATTTGTTTCATAGAGTATCATAAATCCGACTATTCCTATTGGCTTACTAAAACTGATTTTGAAGCTTTAACAGGTCAATAGATAGTACAATACATTTTCAACAAGAGCTCAAACGTTACAAAATTTAGAAATAGGAGGAACTTACATAATGAAATATGGCATCCAATACAGAAATTTGTGTTGCTGTCTTCAAAAGGATAGTTGATTGAAAAGAAAAAACTAATTGCTAGTAAGTGTGTTTCAGTGAAAGGAATTATTTACTAAATAATTTAATTTTAGAGAAAGATAGGAGTAAAAAAGATGCAAAAAATTAAAAGAAAATTAAGTATATTGATTGGATCATTATTTGTGATTACATCGTTAGTAGGTTGCTCTGCTAATACGAATGGAAGCAATAATTCCTCAGGCGAAAAGGCAAGTGGAAAGTCAGGTGAGCAATTAGCCGATAATCAAGTGTTAAATTGGGTTGCACCAACAGAAATACCAACAGCAGACTCCGTAAAGGAATATGATACTGCAAGTGCAGAGCAAATTAATATTTTTGCTGAAGGATTGTATAAAATTAACGGGAAAAATGAGGCTGTTCCAGCTATTGCTGACGGTGAACCTAAAGCAACGAACAAGGAGAAAACACAATATATTATTAATATTAAAAAAGATTTGAAATGGTCAAATGGTGATCCATTGACGGCAAAAGATTTTGTTTATGCATGGCAGCGCTTGTTTGATCCTAAAACCGCTGCACAAAATGCCAGCACTTATTTTAATATAAAAAATGCTCAAGCCATTAATGAAGGAAAAATAGATAAAAGTAAATTAGGGATTAAGGCACTATCCGATACGCAGTTGCAAATTGATTTGGAATATTCCGATGTATATTTTAAAGAGACACTTTCCTCTACGAACCTTTTTCCTCAAAATGAGAAGTTTGTAACGGAGAAAGGTGATAAATACGGTAAAAGCAGTGAAGATACTTTAAGCAATGGTCCGCTCGTATTGTCAGATTGGGATGGTACCGGATTAAGTTGGAAGTATAAGAAGAACAAATATTATTGGGATAAAGATAACATCTCTCTCAAGCAAATTAATGTGCAAGTTGTAAAAGAAACGGCTACTGGAATTAATCTGTATCAGGCTGGGACAATTGATGGTGTTACATTATCTGGTGACTTTATTAAACAATTCAAAGATGACCCGGGATATATAAATATTTTAGCACTTCGCGCAACAAACCTTGAATTAGGAACCAGTTCAAATAAAAACCTGCAAAATGAGAATCTGCGTAAGGCATTAAGTTTATCCATTGATCGAAATGAATTGGTCAAGAATGTATTAGCTGATGGTTCTCGTGCAGCAACTGGGGCTATTCCAAAGGGGATGGCAAAGGACCCGAAAAATGAAGAAGATTTTGCAGATGCAGCTGGAGAATTAGTGAAGCACGATACGGATCAAGCGAAAAAATTATGGGAAAAAGCAAAAGAAGAGCTTGGTGTAGATAAAGTTTCATTTACATTAATAACCTCTGATGATGGTGATTCTAAGACTATCGGTGAATATTTACAAAGTCAAATAGAAACGGCATTGCCAGGCGTTACCATTAACTTGAGTAATGTTCCTGCAAAGGTGCGTTTCGAGAAAATGATGACTTATAAATTTGATTTAGCACTAGGAGGCTGGACAGGAGATTTTGACCCAGTCAGCTACTTAAATCAGTTTTTCTCAACCTTTGAACATAATCATGCCAAGTTTAACGATTCTGAATATGATCAGCAGATTACTAAGATTAAGACTACAGACTTGACAAATCCAGAGCAACGTTGGAAAGATCTTGTGAAAGCACAAGAATATTTATTAGATAAGCAAGTCGTTATACCGTTAACTCAAGGAGCAGAAAACTATTTGGTTAATCCGAAAGTTAAAGGAATCGTGACACATAATCTTGGGGCTCCGATTGATATCACACATGCGTATATTATAAAACAATAGTTTTTGAAGTTTATCTTTAAAAAGGGAGGGGATCGAATTCTCCCCTCCTTTTTTCTTGATGTTGTTTGAAGGAAGGTTTTAAATTGATCAATCTCCTGCAGTTTATATTGAAAAGAATTGTATATATTCTTATTACATTATTATTGATTAGCACTATTACTTTTGTTTTAATGCAGAAGTTGCCAGGTTCACCGTATGGAAATGAAGAAAAAATAACGGCTGCTCAAAGAGAGGTTTTGAATCAACGATATGGTTTAGATAAACCGGTAGCGGAACAGTATTTATACTATATTAAGGGGTTGGTTAGGGGTGACTTAGGCATTTCATTTCAATTTGGAGACCAGCCAGTAAACAAAATCATATCAACAAGAGTCTGGCCTTCTGTTCAACTTGGCATACAGGCTTTAATTCTAGGAAGCTTGATTGGTATTATTTTAGGAATTATTTCAGCGAAGTTTCAGAATACATGGATCGATACTTCTTCTTCCATAATAGCTATACTAGGACGATCTGTTCCTAACTTCGTTTTTGCGGTTATTCTTCAACTGCTCTTTGCTATTTATTTGAAATGGCTGCCGATAGGATTATGGAACAATGGATTCTATTCAACAATCCTTCCAACAATTGCTCTTTCGTTTGCCCCTATGGCGGATGCGGCCAGGTTTGTCCGAACTGAGATGATTGAGGTCTTACATAGCGATTATATTGAATTAGCACGTTCAACGGGTATAGGAGAATGGGAGATTGCCGTCAGACATGGATTACGTAATGCCATTATTCCTTTTATCACTGTAATCGGTCCTATGGTCGCAACTTTGCTAGTCGGTTCTTTAGTTATAGAACAAATCTTTGCCGTTCCTGGTATTGGCGAGCAGTTTGTAAAGTCTATTCTTTCAAATGACTACTATACCATCATGGGTGTTACAATCCTTTATTCAACTTTACTGGTTGTCGTGATTTTGATTGTCGATATTCTTTATATATTGATTGATCCGAGAATGCGCTTGAGTAGGGGGGATAAAGGATGAGTGAACGGGTAAGTCATATTGAAGATATTCCAGATGAATATTTCAAACCTTTTCGGTCTAATGAAAAGTATAGTAGCGAAGAAATGCAAGTTGAGTCCGTAAATTTTTATCAAGATAGTTGGAGAAGATTAAAGAAAAACAAAGGAGCTGTTGCTTCTTTTGTGTTATTACTGATTATTCTGTTTGTTTCTATTGGATCAATCTGGCTCACACCACACGATCCAAATGCCCAAGAGGTGAGGCATTCATTTCTGCCACCCAAAATTCCGGGAATTCATATTAATGGATTAAATGGTTATGCAAAACAGGGTGCAGAGTGGGTAGATGTATATAAACAAAAGCAAGTGCCTTCTGAAGTTTATTATTTTCTAGGTACGGATAAGTTTGGGAGAGATTTGCTTTCAAGATTGCTTTTTGGTACTAGAGTCTCATTATTGATTGCCCTTTTTGCAGCATTTTTAGACTTAACAATTGGCGTAGCCTATGGCTTGATATCTGGATGGCTGGGAGGAAGAGTCGATACGATTATGCAGCGAATATTAGATATCATATCAGGTGTTCCAACGCTGGTTGTTGTCGTATTAATGCTACTTGTTTTTCCTCCAGGTATCGTATCTATCGCAGTTGCGATGGCTTTAGTAGGCTGGACTACGATGGCAAGAGTTGTAAGGGGGCAAACCTTGCAATTAAAGAATCAGGAATTTGTTTTAGCAATGAAAGTGTTGGGCCAGAGTCCCATCAAAATTGCACTTGGTCATATTCTCCCTAACTTAAGCAGTATCATTATTATTCAGACCATGTTTACTATCCCAAGCGCTATTTTCTTTGAGGCATTTTTAAGTTTTATTGGTGTGGGAATGCGTGTACCTGACGCTTCTTTAGGTACATTGATCAATGAAGGATATCAAACTTTTCGTTTTTATCCGCATTTAATGTGGTATCCGGCTCTCATCATCAGCTTAATCATGATCGCATTTAATATTTTCGCTGATGGTCTTAGAGATGCTTTTGATCCAAAGATGAAGGGGTAATCATATGCCAGAAAAAATATTATCAGTAAATAATTTACATGTTTCGTTTCAAACATTTGCAGGAAAGGTTCATGCAGTCAGAGGCGTTTCCTTCGATTTATATAAAGGAGAAACTTTGGCTGTTGTAGGAGAATCCGGTTCTGGGAAATCTGTTACTTGCAAAAGCATTATTCGTTTACTTTCAAAAAATGCTTCCATTGATGAAGGCAATATTCAATATGGGGGAGAAGAAATTTTATCAAAAGAACCTAAAGAATTGCGTCAAATTCGCGGAAAGGAAATTTCAATCATTTCTCAAGATCCGATGACTTCCCTAAATCCAACGATGCAAATAGGAAAGCAAATTGCTGGACCGATGATTCATCATTTACATCTTTCAAAAGGCGAAGCGAAGAATAGAGCAATTGAGTTATTAAATCTCGTAGGTATTCCAAATAGTGAAATAAGATATAAGCATTACCCACATCAATTTTCTGGTGGTCAAAGACAAAGAATTGTCATTGCTATAGCACTTGCATGTAACCCAAAAATCTTAATTGCTGATGAACCAACAACTGCCTTAGATGTTACTACTCAGGCACAAATAATTGAATTGATGAAAAGTATACAAAAGAAAATTGGAACATCCATTATCTTTATTACACATGATTTAGGTGTAGTGGCAAAGATGGCTGACAGGGTTGCAGTTATGTATGCAGGAAAAATTGTTGAAATTGGACAATCAGAGGAAATCTTCTATTTTCCACAGCATCCATATACGTGGGGATTGTTACAATCGATCCCTTCAAAAGATGGAACAGGGGAAGAATTGTATGTTATTCCTGGAACACCACCGGATTTGATAAATCCTCCTAAAGGTGATGCTTTCTATCTAAGGAATCCATATGCACTTGAAGTAGATCGTCATTTTGAGCCGCCTTTTTATCAATTATCGCCTACACATTATGCTGCAACGTGGTTATTAGATAGAAGAGCTCCTAAAATTGATGTTCCTCCTTTGATTAAAAGAAGATACGATATTTATTATCAAAATCACAAGGAGGAAAAAAATGGATAGAAAAAAGCTATTACAAGTAAAGGGATTACAAAAAGTTTTTTCACAAGAGAAAAAAGCGGAAGTAAAAGCAGTCAATCATATTAGTTTTGATATATTCGAAGGAGAAACATTTGGATTAGTGGGTGAGTCCGGTTGCGGAAAAACTACGACTGGAAGAATGATTGTCAATCTGTATGAGCCGACTGCAGGAAAAATCTATTTTGACGAGAAAGACATTTCGGCCATTAAATCAAAGCGTGAACGGCTTGAATTCAACCGTAATGTACAAATGATTTTTCAAGATCCCTATGCATCATTGAATCCTAAAAAGAAAATTTTGGATATTATTGGAGAGGCTATTGATATCCATCATTTAGCTAAATCAAAAGAAGATCGAAATCATCAAGTCAAAGAGTTATTGGCAACGGTGGGTTTAAATCCTGAACATGCCGGGCGTTACCCACATGAATTCTCAGGCGGGCAGCGTCAGCGGATTGGAATTGCAAGAGCTTTAGCAGTAAAGCCGAAATTAATCGTTTGCGATGAACCCATTTCTGCTTTAGATGTATCAATTCAAGCACAGATTGTGAACCTTTTAAAAAAATTGCAAATTGAAAAAAAATTAACGTATTTATTTATCGCACATGATCTTTCAATGGTCAGGCATATCAGTGACAGAATAGCGGTGATGTATCGAGGTGTAATCGTTGAATCCGGGGAAGCTGATGAAATATATCATTATCCCGTTCATAACTATACAAAAAGTTTGTTATCGGCCATACCTTATCCTGATCCTATTGAGGAAAAAGAGCGTTCACGAATTAAGTATCAATTTCAAGAAGACGATATTAATGGTGAACTTCACAATATCGGATTCAATCATTATATTTTGAGTACTACTAATCAAGTGAGCAAATATAAGGAACAATTAGAGAATGAGAAAAAACATAGAGACTATAAAGCTAATTAAATCTTTTTTTCTATCTCTTCCCATCTATTTTGTTTTTTTGATTTGGGAAGGTGCCCCATATAATGCCGTAGCTTTTTCAAATTCAAGTTTTATATTTGCGCTTGTATTGAGTATAGTAATTGGCATTCAATGGCTATTTCAACAAAGGCCTTTTAGATTCTTTATCCAAACTAGCAAGAAATTCTTCATGAAGCGTTCTGGGGAAAAAGATTATGATATAAATAAGAAGATAAATCAATACTTAGGTTACGAGATTATTATCGCTCTGATATATTTCTGTTATAGCATTCTATTGCTGATGTTTTAAGATATAGCAGCTACTGATCATTGTCGCAAAAATCTAAACAAAGGAATCCCATCCGATTCATGGATGGGATTCTTTTGTATTTATCCATATTTCTATGCTAGTCGATCATCAAACCAACCAATTAAATGCTGTAAACGCTGTAAACGATGCTTCGGTTTTCCGGACCGTGAAAGTTCATGGTTTTCATCAGGGAAACGAATTAGCTTTGTTTCCACACCTAAACGCTTAAGGGCAATATACCATTGCTCTGCTTGCTCCATAGGACATCGTAAATCTTGTTCACTGTGAAGAATTAATGTCGGTGTCTGGACATTACGTGCATGGTGAAGTGGTGAAAGCTGTAATAACTTTTCTGCGTCTTTCCAGAGGTCCACATGTCCATGCTGATACTCTGTGAAGAAGAAACCAATGTCACTTGTACCGTACAAGCTATGCCAATTACAAATACTACGTTGAGTTACGGCTGCCTTGAAACGATTCGTCCGAGTGACGATAACGTTTGTCATATACCCGCCGTAACTTCCTCCTGTAACAAATAATTGGCAAGGGTCGATAAAGTTAAAGGCTTCTAGTGCATAATCAACACCAGCCATTAAATCCTCATAATCCATTCCACCATAATCACCAATAACGGCATTTACGAAATCATGACCATAACCATGGCTGCCTCTTGGATTTGTGTAAACGACCACATAGCCTTTTGCAGCCATTGATTGCATCTCATGGTGAAAGCCATTTCCATATGCCGTTGCGGGTCCACCATGTATTTCGAGGATCATCGGATACTTTTTACCTATCTCGAATCCATAAGGTTTTAAAATCCAACCTTCAATCATCCAACCATCTGTGCTCTTGTAATGAAAGTTTTCAGGAGTACTTAAATGAACCTGGTTATATAGTTCTCGATTCCAATCAGTTAACATATAAACATTCGTGACATTATTTAAATCTTGAATAACTAAATCTCCTGTAGAATGAGGAGTAGCAAGGACAAGGACAGCCTGATCATCACTTAAGATATCAAAAGAAGTAACGGTTGCAACAGAAGGTGACAGGGCAGCTGAGACTTCACCATCCAGAGTTACTTTAAATAACTGACAATCTCCACCAACTGTGGCATTAAAGTAAATATTTGAGCTTGTGGAGTCCCATATTAATCGAAACTTCGCTGTATCATATTTGGCATCGACACCTATAAGGTTTCCTACTGTGTAATCAAAGCTCTCTGTTAAATTTGTTAATTTACCTGTTTCTAAGGATAACAGGAGAATATTTGTATTCCCTTGACTTCTTTCACCTCGAGTGTGACCTGCAACGGTTAGCCATTTTCCGTCCGGTGATACGGAAGGTGCACCTATATGCCCATTTCCTTGATAGAAAAGAGTCTCTTTCTTTAAATCAATATCATATTTCCAAATAGCAGGCAGGTAACCCCACTCTTTGTCCTCAGCCTTTGTTCCAATATAGAATAGGCTTTTTCCATCCAGAGAGAAACAAGGTTGGGAAAAGTCATGATCCCCATCAGTTATTTTCGTAAAAGTCTTTGTCTTTATGTCAAATAAATAGACTTGCTTCCGATCATCGTTAAAAATACCAACTCCGTTTTCTTTATAACGGAGTCTTGAGATGATCTTAAGATCACTTTTATCATTCTTCTTCTCATTTTCCTTATCAGTGGAAAGCGCGAATTCCCCGATCGTTGTAATCGCAAGCTGATTCCCATCTGGGGACCAAACAAATTCATTAATCCCTTGCTTAACGTCTGTTAATTGAACAGCTTCACCGCCATCAGTATGTAATAGCCAGATTTGATTATTTTCAGTGCGGTTTGAAAGGAAGGCAAGCGTATTTCCATCTGGTGACCACTTTGGAGAAGTATCCTTTATTAAGCCTTCCTTTGAATAATGGGAGGTAAACTGTCTCCCCTCATTTTTTAAATCGGTAATATAGATATAAGAATAATAGCCGTCTCTTTCTTGATCTACATTGGGAAAGACATAAGCCGCTTTGTCTTTATTAGGTGAAACCTGAGGATCCCCCACGAACTTGAAATTGTATAAATCCTCTGCTGTAATCGGACGTCTTATCATGTTTTTTACCTCCATATGATCAATTTTCCTATTTCGATCAGTAAGTTACCCTTAGGTTTGTTAAATGCTCTTTGATACTTCTCTTCGCAGGTGGTAAAAGGTATATTTATTAGGAATTGACCAACGTCTTCTGTGAAGGTTCCTATTTTTTAGATAAGGCATCTGCAAATTCAGCTTTTACACGATTTAAAAGGTCTTTATCCGTTATCAGGCGATAACCTGTTGATGCAAGTACCTTTGCGCCCTTTATTAGAGCCTCATCTCCTTGTGAGGACTTTGCTGCATCTCTGAATTCTTCTGTATGTCCTATAAGATCATCTGATCCAATCTTAATATGTGGATGAGCTGTAGGAACTGCATAACTTATATTTCCGGCATCGGTGGAACCTTTTCCACTTTGCTCTTCTTTCACTACCACTTCTCCAACAGACTCTAATTCCTCTTGTAAAACAGAGTCCAATACTGAATTAAGGACAAAATCTTTGACCTCATTTTGAAAACGCTCAATTTTTACCTTTGCCCCCGTGGCGAGAGCGGCTCCTTCAGCAATTGCACTTACCTTCTTGGATGTTTCCTCTGTTTTCTTCCATGTTTCAGCTCGAATATAGAATCGTGCTGAAGCATAATCAGGGATTATGTTTGGAGCATCACCTCCATGAGTAATAATCCCATGAATACGTACATCTGACGGTAGTTGTTGACGAAGAGCGTTAATGCCATTAAACAATTGAATGACGGCATCTAGTGCATTAATCCCCTTTTCGGGTGCACCAGCAGCATGCGCTGCTTTCCCATAAAAATGAAAATCAATCGGATCTACTGCAAGTGTCTCAGTTGTTAAGAAGGTTTTGCCAGAAGGATGAATCATAAGAGCGACATCAATATCCTTTAAGTATCCATGTTTAACGAAACTTCCTTTGGCACTACCATTTGGACCTCCTTCTTCGGCTGGAGTTCCTAAAATGGCAACACGCCCGCCGATTCGAGGGAGTGTTGCCGAAAGAGCTATCCCTGCTGCAACGCTTGTAGTGCCTATGATATTGTGACCACAGGCGTGGCCTAGCCCCGGCAGTGCATCATATTCCGCAAGAAAGGCAACAGTAGGTCCAGGTAGTCCGCTATCCTTTAAAGCAAAAAAGGATGTGTCATGACCCGCAACAGCCGTTTTGACCTTGAAACCCGCATTTTCAAGAAGCCCTACATGCTTTTTGCTCGCAAAGAATTCTTGGTTTCCAATCTCAGGGTTTGCATGAATTTGCTGACTTGTTTCAATATAAGTTGCTTTATTCCTTTCAATAGAATCTTTAATTAAATCAAACCCAGTTAAAGTAGAACTCATGCTCATTTCCTCCCAATCGTCTTATTATTTTTAATAGAAAAAGAAGAACTTCTAACTATTAAACTATCTTTTCTCATTTTAAAAATGGCCTTTAGCATTTAAAGAAATACATACCGTGTGTTCTTGATTCTGTTGCCGATATTTCATTCAGCCAGTGTCTCAGTGGATTTAAATCTAATATTATATAATTCTGATAGATATTGTCGGAATTTATTGTAAGTATATTTCGAATTTATTATAATTTCAAGTGTTTTTTGTTGTATATTTAATTGATTTTGTTGATCAAACCCTTTGATAAAATAAGGAACTATTCATTTTTGACCAATTTCTTTTTAGAATATCGAGGAGTATTAGTGCTCCGGATTTCAATCATGTGTGATCAAATTGAAAGGAAGAGACATATTAGGTTGGAAAATAGTAATGGTCATCCTAAATGATACAGGTCGCGTAATGAGGATCTTTTCCTATGTGAAATTACAATTGCCCCTTTGACTCGAATCCACTCTGATTAACATAAAAGCGGATTGAATTTTTTACCAAATTAAGATATACTACATTACAACACTAATGTACTAATCAGGAGGGGGCGAGAAAGATTTTAAATCCAGATAGTACAAAGCCCATATATGTCCAGATTGCCGAATTTATCGAAACAGATATTATGAATGGCCACTTTGCAAATGATCAGAGGGTCTATTCGCAATATCAGTTAGCGGAAATGTACACAATCAACCCGGCTACGGCAGCAAAAGGACTAAATATTCTTGTTGATGAAGGAATTTTGTATAAGAAGCGTGGCCTGGGAATGTTTGTTACCCCCCATGCAAAAGAGAAAATCATCCATAAAAGAAAAAGTCATACATTAAAACGATTAGTACAGGAATTAGTTTTAGAAGCCGATCGTTTACAAATCAGTGAAGATGATTTATTGGAAATGATTAAGAGAGAGTGGGGGAAGGGTGAATGATGAATGTGATTGAATGTCGGGATTTGACAAAAACTTATTATCGGAAAAAGGCCTTGAATGGACTTTCCTTTTCAATTGAAGAGAATAAGATAATAGGTTTAATTGGAAGGAACGGGGCTGGAAAAACGACTTTGTTAAAAATCATGGCGGGATTGATTAAAGAAACCTCTGGTGAAATCAAGGTCATCTCTGAAAAACCATTTAATAGCCTGCAAGTTTCGCAAAATTCAATTTTCATGGATGAGCATTTGGCTTTTCCTCCTGCGTTACAACTTCAGGAATTGTTGGAGGAAGCAGGAAGATTTTATCCCAATTGGAATCATCAATTAGCTCAGCGCTTATTTGCCTATTTCGGGTTTGATCCAAAGGATTATCATAATCGACTTTCAAAAGGGAAGACGAGTGTATTTAATGCAATTATTGGGATTTCAGCTCGGTGTCCAATTACAATTTTTGATGAGCCGACTTCGGGCATGGATGAAGTAGCAAGAAAAGATTTTTATCGCGCATTACTCAAGGACTATATCACTTATCCGCGTACCATTATTCTTTCTAGTCATCATTTGGATGAAGTGGAGGATTTACTTGAAGAAATTCTCCTCCTAAAGGATGGGAGAAAATTGCTTCATATGTCTATTTCCAAATTTAAGGAATGGGCGATTGGATTTAGAGGCAAGAAGGAAGTTGTGAAGGAATGGATTGGAAACCGCGACCTCATTTATAGCCAATATTTAGGTATCGATACGATGTATGGGGTTGTCAAAAATGAATATTCAGAGGAATTACTTGAAAAGGCAAGGATGTCAGGCTTAGAGGTATCTCCAGTTCGTTCTAGTGATCTATGTGTCTATTTAATGAGTGAAACGAAGGGAGGCATTGATGATGTCTTTAACGACCGCTAAATTTTCTGAAATTGTGAAAAGACAGTTTCTATTTAAGCTGAAAGCAAATATAGATTCTTATAGTTCCTTGACAGGAATTCAAGTTTTGGCGATTCTATTTTCGTTTGGAGGTGTGGCCTCGGGAGGTTTTGGCACAGACTGGATTGACATCAATGTTCATTATTTTTCAGCTGATATTGTCATTGCATTTACGATGCTTTGGTCTTTTACAACAGCGATAACCATTACAAAGAAAGCCTATTGGAGCATGGACTTTTCCTTTGTATCCAATCGACTAAGCAGCAACGTATCAAATGTTTTATTTCTATTAACAGCAAGTCTCCTTGGTGGAATAACATCGATGCTAGCGAGCTATTTAATCAGAACTGTCCTAGCCCTCTTTTTTGATTATAAATTTTATAGCTTATCAACCTCGTATGGGAATTTACTCTTAGGAATTGGAATCGCTACCTTATATATTTTTTGCACTGGTGCAATTGGCTACTTAATTGGTTCTCTTATCCAGTGGAATCGGATATTTGTTTTTTTTCTTGTCGTGCTATTTATTGGATTATTATTTACAAGTTCATTCATGGAGGAGTCCTTCTTTACTTTTGTTTTTCAATTTTATTTTAGAGAATCATCCATTGGGGCCTTTCTACTAAAAATAATTTTTACAACCGTATTATTTTTTATACCATCATTTAGCCTGCAAAATCGGATGGAGGTTAAGCGATGATGATATTATCTATGATTTTGCCTTTTATGATTATTCTTGTGTTCGGTCTCCTTATCATATGGATCAATTCAAAAGTCAAATTGATTTCAGGAAAAGTGACTTATTGGCTGTTAATTGTATATGTTGGCATCCTTCTTTTATCTTTTGTCTTAGTCTCCACGAGGATAATCCAACCAATCCAACATTCGGCTCGGGTAACGGAGGATATAAAGCAGTCTAAAGCAAATTTGATAAAAGCATTAAGTAAAGGGAAATACAAGGAAGTTGAGGAGAAATATTTGGACAATAAAAAGAGCTTTGATTATCAACAGAAAAATCTCTCACTAGATTCAAAATATCATTTTGAAACGGTATATGTTGAGAGAAAATCTGTTGATGATCATAAAATTGAGGCTTATGTTTATGGGTCGAGTTTAATTGTGCAAAATATGAATTTTTATCAGAGTTTAAAGAAATTACAGTTTGTATTACATGGTGATACTTTGAAATTAACCTATCCCCAAAAACAGGACCTTAAGTTTTCCATATTTAAAGTTGAATTCCCCATTAGTCAATTTAAAGAAAAAACCAAATTATTTGATGATGATAGCGTTCAGATTGAGCAGCCAATCGTTTATTTGCGAATTCCTAAAGGTCTAACCATTAAAACTGATTTAAATGTTTATTATCAAAATGTAATTCAATAAATTACGAATAGGATAAGTTCTTACCTATCTCCTAAAATTTGATATAAACTGTTTGGAAAAATCATCTTCTTCAAAAAAAACTATTGAATGATCCATGCACCGAATCATGTGATGACAGCGTAGGTTGAACAGCATTTAATCAAACGTTTGATTAATAATTATCAGTACATTCAAAAGTTAGAACAACGTATTGATAAATTGAAACAAGCACTTGTTGAAATCCATTCCTAGGTTTCGAAAAATAAGTCTATCATTTATGCTTGGCAGCTATTTACCAATAATAAAATTTTTCCAAAAAGTATTGGTTATTTCTTGAAAATTTAGTGGAAATCAGCTACAATAAACAAACAATTACTTGAAAGGGTGACCATGGGGCGATGATCTTCTAATCTTATTCTTAATGTATTTTCGTTTAATATCGAAGTTATTTTGAATAGGATTAGTCTATTATTTTAACGGAAACAGATTGTCGTAAGTATAATACTAAGATGTATTATGTCTTTTTCTGTGGTTTTTGATGACTCCTCCTATCCAAAAATAACGGATAGGAGGTTTTTTGCGTTCATTGTTTAAATATTTCGTTTGCTTAATAAAGAAAAAAGAGTCGCTATTTTGAAATGGAAAAGAGGGATAATATGACTCAATTATTAAAAAATCGATTTGTTCGAGCTATTTTTCTTTCGGCTTTGTTTTTACAGGCAGGAATTTGGATACGGAATTTTGCCGTACTTTTATTTGTAATGGAGAAAACAAATGGAGATGCTTTTGCGGTTTCAATGATCTCAGTTGCGGAATTCGCTCCAATCTTTATTTTTTCCTTTATTGGGGGAACCTTTGCGGACCGCTGGCGGCCAAAGAGAACCATGGTCTGGTGTGATTTATTAAGTGCGGTTTCTGTTTTTCTTGTATTGGCTGCTCTTATGCTGGGTTCTTGGAAGATCATCTTTTTTGTGACGCTTATTTCATCGATTCTTTCTCAATTTTCTCAGCCATCCGGTATGAAGCTTTTTAAGATGCATTTAGGTCCAGAATTAATTCAATCAGCAATGTCCATTTATCAAACGATCTTTGCTATTTTCATGGTATTAGGTCCGGCACTCGGAACTACTGTTTATCAGCAAGTAGGAATTGATGTATCGATTGCAATCACAGGAGTGGCTTTTCTACTTTCAGCTGCCGCATTAACCTTTATACCCGCTGATCATAAAATGGAGAAGGTGGCGCACACCACTTCTTTATTAGAGGAGATGAAGAGTGGGATCCGTTATGTTTGGGGTAAGAAGGAATTAAAACTATTGGGGTTATGCTTTATGGCTGCTGGTCTTGCTATGGGATTAATTCAGCCTTTAGCAATATTTCTTGTTACGGAACGTTTGGAACTAGTAAAGGAAAGCCTGCAATGGTTATTAATGGCGAACGGAATTGGCATGATTTTGGGTGGAATGGTTTCTGTGATGTTTGCAAAAACCGTTCCGCCACAAAGGTTGCTGATGCTGGGGATGTTGGTAAATGCTATCGGATTAAGTGTTGTGGGCTTTTCAACTGATCTTTCGATTACCTTGATTGCTCAGTTTGTCAGTGGTTTATTCTTCCCATGTGTTCAAATTGGAATTAACACATTAATTTTACAAAATACGGATGCTGACTACATTGGGAGAGTCAATGGTACGTTAAGTCCTTTATTTTCAGGGGCGATGGTTTTAACGATGAGTATTTCAGGTGTGATGAAGGAATTGCTTTCGATTATTTCGATGTATCAAATATCCGCCATCCTTTTCTTCATCGGCTTGCTTGTCATTATGCCGATTTATCATTTGAAGGCAAAGAATATCGAAGGGATGCTTTCTAAGGAGAAGGCATAATGGTAAAAGAAAAATCCATGCGAGCTGCATGGATTTTTCTTTTATACTTTCTTAAAGTATAAATTGGCAGCAATGATGAGAATTCGACGTAGTGGCCAATTCTAGGAATAAAGTATAAGTGCACAAAGGGAGGCTTCCGAGAGACGCTTCGCAGCCGAAAAAAGCGTTTTTCTTTTTTCGGTGAACTACGCCTCTGTCTTCGCCTGAAGGCTCGCCAATCGGCGAGTTTTCTTTATCCCTCTAAATGTAATTGTGAATCGGTCGCTTTTTCTTTGCTCATTAATAGGATAAAGATGATTCCAATGGCTAGAGGAACGAGGGTCCAAATGAAAGTTGTCGTAATTGAGTGAGACAAGACTTCTGTGATTTTCTTCAGAACCGTTGCGGGAATATGGGCACGCATTTCTGGTGATAAAATGGCGCGGCTATCATTACTCTCTCCATGCTGCATGAAATAATCTGGTAGCCCTGTGGAAAAACTGTTCTTTTGTATAACACCGAATATGGTAATCCCCAAAGTCATTCCTAAAGATTTTAAGAAATTACTTGCTGAACTGGCAATTCCTCTTTGTTGCGGAAGTGCTTTTTGAAGAGCACTCATTCCGAGGATAGAAAATGAGGGACCTACTCCAAGTCCGATAATCATCATATAGATAGTCACCATCCATCGTGGTGTGGATACTTCCAGTGTTCCAAGTAGGATAGTGCCAATAGCAGTGATCACCCCAGAGACAATCATGATGGATTTATAGCTAAATTTATTGGCTAAGGTACCTCCTAAGGCTGCTGCAATACTAGAGGTAACCATCATTGGTAACAGTAATAGTCCAGAGTTTGTAGCCGTTCCTCCTGTGACCCCTTGAATATAAAGGGGAATATAAACAGTCGACACCATAAAGACAGCACCATAAAACATTCCTGTAAATACACTTGTTGTATATAGACGTTCTTTAAATAAGCTGAAAGGCAGAATAGGATCCTTCGCTGTCTTTTCCACAAAAAGAAAAACAATAAAACAAACGATTGATAAGATAAATAATGAGATAATTTGCCATGAGTTCCATTCGTAGGTATCTCCACCTAACTCGAGCGCAAACATCAGGGAGACAGAAAAGCTGACAAGGAAAATGGCACCTGCCCAGTCAATGACTTGACGGGTATGAACCTTTGATTCGTTATAAAAGAAGATAATTAAGGCTAAAGCAATGAACCCGATTGGGAGATTGATATAGAAAATCCAGCGCCAATTGAAATGATCGGTAATAAATGAACCTAATAAAGGTCCGGCAATACTTGATAATCCAAATACAGCTCCAAACATTCCACTCATTTTTCCACGAGCTTCACTTGGAACGACATCCCAGATAATCGTAAAGGCAATGGGCATTAAGGCACTTCCGCCAATTCCTTGAATTGCACGGAAAATACATAGCTGAACCATCGATTGCGCCAATCCACACAGAACGGAGCCTGTTAAAAATAAAAAGATTCCAAAGACGTAAAATCTTTTGCGGCCATACATATCGGATAATTTTCCAAAAATCGGCATACCCGCCATTTCGGATACGAGATAGGCTGAGGTTACCCAAACATATTTATCTAATCCACTTAAATCGCCAATGATAGAGCCCATACTTGTCGCAACAATCGTGCTATCTAGTGAGGCGATAAAAATTCCTAATATAAGTGCAGCCATGACCGGCATTAATTTTGTTTCTTTTTTCATAAATTTCCTCTTTTCTTTAACATTGTTAAATGATATATGTTAATTTAACATCGTTAAATTAATTTGTAAAGCAATCAATTTAAAAACCATATACAATAAATATATTGAGGTGGCGGTCATGACTAAGAAGAGCGTCAATAAAGAAACGATAACAGAAGCTGCATTAGAAATTTTGGAGGAGAAGGGACTATCTCATTTAACGATGAGAAATGTGGCAAAGAAGCTTGATGTGAAAGCACCTGCTCTTTATTGGTATATAAAAAACAAACAGGAGTTACTCCAATTAATTGCAGAGCATATTTGTAACCAAATACAATTGCCGCAGCAAAAGGATAATTGGGTTGAGGAGATTATTTTATTATCAATCGAAATAAGACGAATTTTGTTAGCAATACCGGATGGGGCAGAAATTATGATGGATACTCTTCCAATTACAGAAAAGCGCCTCTATTTAATCAATGGAACCCTTGGGATCTTCCATCGCGCCCATTTTACCGATGAGCAAGCGTTTTTAGCAACAACACTTGTAGATAGCTATGTAACTTCTTTTGTTCTAGATGAGCAAAAGCAGCAGAAAATGCTTCGTGAGATTGGGTATGAAGAGGTAAAAAAGCAGTTTTTTGAAGCGATTACAGCTATTCCTAAGAAAGCCATTCCTTTTGTTTACCATCATATGTTATCTCCAAAGTCAAAAGTCAATGACGAAGAAAGTTTTTTAAAAGGACTGAACATGATCATTGCTGGTATGAAAGCCCAATTGAATATATAGTAATAATGGAAAATACGAAATATTTATAGTAAAAATGGAGTGATTCGATTAATTTTTTGGATGTAAAGTAATTTTTACTGTATAATATGATTAAATCAATAGTTCCTTCGGGGTCGGGTGTAATTCCCAACCGGCGGTGATGAAGCTTATGGCTTCTTAGTCCGTGACCCGGTTAACAAATGTTAAACGGTGGATCTGGTGAAACTCCAGGGCCGACAGTAAAAGTCTGGATGGGAGAAGGAAAAAATATCTTGGATGTCAAAGGGTGAAGTATGTCAATTTTACCCCTTTATTTATCTATGTATATGAATGAACTCTAAAACCCTGAAGTTGAGAATTTTCTCCTTCAGGGTTTTTTTGTAGAAAGGAGCTGAAAAAGTTATGAGTGATCAATCTTATATGAGACTTGCCATTGAGATGGCTAAAAGTGCTACAGGACAAACTTCTCCAAACCCCGTTGTTGGTGCTGTTGTGGTAAAAAACAATCAAATTGTTGGTCTAGGTGCTCATTTAAAAGCTGGGGAACCCCACGCAGAGGTTCATGCTATTCAAATGGCAGGTGAAAAAGCAAAAGATGCCACAATATATGTGACATTAGAGCCATGCAGTCATTTTGGAAAAACACCGCCCTGTGCTGATTTAGTCATTAAGTCAGGAATTAAACGGGTGGTGATTGCGGCAACGGATCCGAATCCTCAGGTGGCTGGCAGAGGTATCGAAAAAATGTGTGCACGTGGCTTGGAGGTCGAAGTTGGGCTTTTAAAGGACGAAGCGGAGGCACTTAATCAGGTGTTCTATCATTACATTCAAACCGGACTTCCCTTTGTAACATTGAAAACTGCCATGAGCTTAGATGGAAAGATCGCTACTTCAAGTGGTCATAGCCGCTGGATAACAGGTGAAGAAGCACGAGAGGATGTCCATTATTATCGACATCGTCATGATGCTATTCTTGTTGGCGTTAATACCGTTTTAAAAGATAATCCCAGTTTAACGACAAGATTGCCTGGTGGTGGGAAAAATCCGATTCGAATCATTTTAGATACCCATCTTCGAACGCCTTTAGATTCAACGATTATTATGGATGGTAAAGCGGAGACTTGGATTGTAACCGGTTCTGAGGCTGAAATGAGTAAAGTGAAGGAGATGGAAAAACGGGGAGTTGAAGTCATTCCGCTAGATACTCCAACAGTCAAAATTCCGCTGATGTTAAAGATGATGGGATTAAAAGGTGTCACTTCGATCTTTGTAGAGGGAGGATCAGAGGTACATGGAAGCTTTCTTCAAGAAAAGGCCTTTCAACAACTTATTGTCTATTTCGCGCCGAGAATAATTGGTGGGCGAGATGCTCCTTCTTCCTTTGGAGGAGAGGGGATTCAAGTAATGAGCGAAGCGCTAGAAGTGAATATTATAAATGTAGAGAAGGTTGGCCAGGATATACGGGTTATTGCAGTTCCGAAATAAGGAGGGATGAAAAGTGTTTACAGGAATTGTAGAAGAAATGGGGACGATTTCGGCCATTAAGCAAACGAGAGAGTCCATTGTGATGACGATAGGTGCCAATACTATCTTTGAGGATATGGCAACAGGGGCGAGTATCGCTGTGAATGGTGTTTGCTTAACGGTCACTTCCTTTACGGATAAATCATTTTCTGTTGATGTCATGCCGGAAACTTTTCGGGCTACAGGCCTAAAGGTCTTAAAGAGAGGTTCAAAAGTGAATCTAGAACGGGCCATGGGAATGACTGGACGCTTCGGAGGTCATTTTGTTTCGGGGCATGTAGATGGTGTTGGAAGGATTTTAAAGAAAACTCCGGTTGATAATGCTGTCTATTATGAAATAGAAGCACCAGAAGAGATTCTTCACTATATTATTTTAAAAGGTTCTGTTGCAATAGATGGGACAAGTTTAACTGTCTTTGGGCTCAGTGATTCCACTTTTACCATTTCTCTTATTCCGCATACATTGGATGAAACGGTGATAGGGATGAAAGGTTCAGGTGAAATCGTCAATTTAGAATGTGACATGCTAAGTAAATATGTGGCGCACTTTCTCTCATCAAGATCTGGACAAGGGCGGAAGGATAAGCAATCTAATATGACAATGGCCTTTTTAGAGGAGCATGGATTTAATTAATTAAAAAAGAGTATTTATATTAGACTGCAATTAAAAAGCAACAGATTATATGAACACAAACTTATATGATGAACGATTGGAGTGGAGCTTGGTGTTTGATACCATTGAAGAAGGTATATCAGAATTAAAACGCGGCAACGTCGTGATTGTTTGTGATGATGAAGACCGGGAAAATGAAGGAGATTTTATTGCACTGGCTGAAAAGGCAACACCTGAGGTAATTAATTTTATGATTAAGCATGGCAGGGGCCTTGTCTGTGTACCTGTAGATGAAGAAATCGCTGAAAAGCTAAGATTAATTCCGATGACGAGCCATAATACAGACCCACATGGAACAGCCTTTACAATAAGTGTTGATCATAAAACAACAACTACCGGTATTTCTGCATTTGAACGTTCGGCAACGATTATGAATTTAATTCATGAAGATGCGAAGGCCGCTGATTTTAAACGTCCTGGGCATATCTTTCCGCTGATTGCGAAAAAAGGCGGGGTGTTAAGGCGGGCAGGGCATACAGAGGCCGCCGTTGATTTGGCGAAAATATGTGGTGCTCGTCCAGCAGGGGCTATTTGTGAAATTATTAAAGAAGATGGGACAATGGCGAGGGTTCCCGATTTACAGGAGATTGCGAAGGAATTTGGTATCAAAATGATTACGATTAAAGATTTGATTGAATATCGTAATCGCGAGGAAAAACTTGTTACTCGAGAGGTGGAAATTCATCTTCCAACTGAATATGGAGATTTCCAAGCTGTAGGATACTCAAATTTAGTTGATAATAAGGAGCATATTGCGTTAGTAAAAGGGGATATTCACTCAGATGAACCGATCCTTGTCAGAGTTCATTCGGAATGCTTGACAGGGGATGTATTTGGCTCTTATCGCTGCGACTGCGGTCCACAGCTGCATGCGGCTTTAACCCAGATCGAACAAGAGAGAAGAGGAGTTCTTCTATATATGCGTCAGGAAGGTAGAGGAATTGGACTATTAAATAAATTAAAGGCTTATAAGCTTCAAGAAGAAGGATATGATACGGTGGAAGCCAATGAAAAGCTTGGATTTGGCGCTGATTTACGAGAGTATGGCATTGGTGCACAAATTCTTAAGGATTTAGGAATTAAAAAAATGAAATTACTTACAAATAATCCGAGGAAAATAACGGGATTAAATGGCTATGGCCTTGAGGTGGTTGAACGTATTCCTTTGCAAATAAAGGCAAGAAAGGAAAATCAACATTATCTCAAAACGAAATCAGAAAAACTAGGGCATTTATTCCACATATAGAAAGGGAGGAAGTATGATAATGGCAAAAACGTTTGAGGGAAATTTAGTTGGAACGGGTCTTAAGATTGGAATCGTAGTCGGGCGATTTAATGAATTTATTACAAGTAAATTATTAAGTGGAGCACAGGATGCTCTGAAAAGACACGGAGTTAGTGAAGAGGATGTTGAGATCGCGTGGGTTCCAGGTGCATTTGAAATTCCGTTTATCGCTCAGAAAATGGCACAGAGTGCAAAATACGATGCAGTCATTACACTTGGAACGGTTATACGTGGATCCACTCCCCATTTTGATTATGTCTGCAATGAAGCAGCAAAAGGAATTGCGGCAACCTCAATGAATACAGGAATTCCTGTTATATTTGGCGTATTAACAACTGAATCCATTGAACAGGCAATTGAAAGAGCAGGGACAAAGGCAGGAAATAAAGGGTGGGACTCTGCGGTTTCTGCAATTGAAATGGCAAATCTTACAAGGCAAATTGGATAATTAAAAAATATAAAAAAAGATAAAGCGCTGGGACAACCTGAGGGGGATGTTCTAGCGCTTTATTATTAAAGAGATTAACAAGGGGGAATTCTTTCATGTAGTTAATAAATGGAGGTCAATATAAGTGTCAATTTTTGATAGAGCAAAAAAAGACAACAGGGCTTGAAGAAAAGAAAAATATTTTCCAATAGATATAGAGAGATCTTTATTGAATGAATATTTACAAAAGTAGCTTTTCTAACAAGGATCCCGATTGCTTATGAATATAGGATTCCAGATTATTTAACCACTTGTTTTACTAATTCTCGATTACGCTTTGTACATAGTTCATTATGAGATGATACCATGGCTGTTTTATGGGCAGAGGGTTGGATAAAGCGTTTTGCTTGGTTTACCGCATTCGCTGCATCTTGAAATGCTCCAGCGATAAGATTGATTTTCTCTTCATGTGTTAGAATATCCCCGGCAGCATAAAGACCTTCAACGGAGGTTTGGCTGTTTGCCTGCCTCTAATAAAAAATTATCTACAGTTTTTGGGTTTAATTTGCTATTTTTTAGAAGAAATGCCTCTGGTTGCCTTGAGCGGTACACCTTATTTTCTCTATTTATTAATGAAAAAGTGACAGATTCATCCATTGAAGGATGGTTTCTGTCACTTCTTTTATATAGTAAATCGATTGATTGTAGCCTCTAGTTCTTTTGCAAGTGTTTGTAATTCAGCAGTATATTGGTTCATTTCTTTAAGAGATTGTATTTGTTCATCAGCTGAAGAGGCTACTTCGACTGAATGATCTGTTGTAACTTGGGAAAGCTTGAAGAATTCTTCAACGGAAGCAGCCACTTCTTCAGTTGTCGCTGACATTTCTTCCGTAATGGCTGAAGTGCTTTGAATCTCATCGTTGACTGTTCGAATATCCTTGAATATTTTATTGAAGGTGATATTCACTTCTTCTACTGCTTTAGATCCCATTTCCACCTCGGATAAACCCTTTTCCATATTGTTTACAGCACCTATGGTGACGGACTGATAATTTTTTATGAGTTGATTTATTTGTTCAGCTGATTCTTTTGATTGTTCCGCAAGCTTTCTCACTTCATCAGCAACAACAGCAAATCCTTTTCCATGTTCACCGGCACGAGCCGCTTCAATCGCTGCATTTAAGGCTAATAAATTGGTTTGATCAGCGATGGCCGAAATGGTCTTAACAATGACTTCTATGCCGCTTGCTTGCTCACCTAATTCCTTGATAATGCTAGATGAATCTAAGACTGCTCCTTGAATTTTGTCCATCTGGTTCGATAATTTCGTAAGCTTGGCATTACCGGATTCTAATTCATTGTTTACACCAATGGATGACTCAGATACAGCGGTAGCAGATTCCGCTATTTTTTGAATTCCTGTTGCCATTTCCTCCACAGCAACGGAAGACTCCTTGGATCTTTCGGATTGAACCGAATTATTTTCGGCTACTTCCTTCACGGCTAAAGAAATATTTTTATTGGACTCCTCAGCAATGAGGAAGCTCTGATGTAAATGGTTAAAGGATTCAATCAGCTTATTTGCTGTGATGGAAATATTTTGTATCATGGAAATCGTATTATGTGTCATCCGTTTGAAATCTTCCGCTAAAAGGGTAATATCCCGGTTGCTTTGCTTAGGGAAGGTATTAACGATTTCCTGTGCACCCTTTAAATTTCCTTCTGCTATTTCCGTTGCAGTTTGTCCAATAAAAGGGAGAACCCTTAATTGCCGTTTTACATAGAAATATAGAAAGATATTAGCGAGAATGATGGCTATTACACTAATAGAGAGAAAAAAGGGAAGATTATCCTTCGTTACCGTGGATTGAATGCTAGCCACTGATTTAGCATCAATATCAACGCCTAAGATTCCTATAATTTTGCCACTCTCATCTTTAATAGGTGCAAAAGCGGATAAGTAATCTCCATATTCAGGGTCGTGAACAATTTCTGTATGGTTCGTTTTTCCCTTTAACACAGGGGCAACATCCTGATACGTTGTAGCAGTAGTTAAATCACCAATCTTGGCTGAAATTTTTGAATCTCTAGGTAAACCATCAACAATCATATGAACCTTATTGTTTTGATCCACTTCTAATGTATAAGCATAAATTGCTCCGGATTTAATCCGATAATCATTAATTTGCTCTCTTAAAGCCCAGTAATCATCTGTTTCCTGCTTAGCTTGCATGAAGCGGGAATAAACATTAGGGTCGATTGATTTTGCGATATTTCTGGCCGTTTGAACACTAGAATTAGAAATTGTGCTTTCTACAGCGTTATTGGTATTTTTCAACAAAATAAAAACTGTTATTAATAGGATGATAAGCATTGAGAGCATAATAGATAAAGTAATTTTTGTACCTAGTTTAAGGTTTTTACTCATAATAATCTTCCTATTCCGTAAAGTATAAATGAACAGTCGTAAAGAGTGCAGATTACATATGCTTATTTCTAGTATTCATTTATCAGTTAAAATAATTTCCTCCAACTTTATTAAAAAATTCCTCATCATGAATCGTAATTTTTTTGGATGCGAAGGATAGTACATTGCTCTTTTTTAAGTCTTGAATAACATGACTTACGGTCTCTCGTGATGTTCCCGATATTTTTGAGATTTCTGTTGTCGTCATAGGGCAACCTACTACGACATCTCCTCCTTCTTTCACACCAAGGTCAGTCATAAGATAGCTTAAAGCATGAATCACTCTATCTTGTGCATTGGAATTAGTGATGGTTTGGAGCCTGGATTCATGTAGATGGAGCAGGGTGGATAGTTTTTGCACTAAGAATATCAATTGGTTGCGGTTTTGTTGGATCATATCTTCAAAGTAAAAGGTTGGGATATAATAGAGTTCCACATCAGTAATGGCAATTGCTGTGTAATGATATTCTTTGTCTGAAAAGAAGCCACCATATGGAAATAAGGTATTGGGACTAATATAATCTGCATAAGCAAGTGTTGCTGTTGGATTGGTTTTTTCAAACTTTACAAATCCATTGACTAAAAGGTAAATTCTCTCCCGGGGATCCCCAACTGTAAATAATTGCTGTCCTTTTTTGTATGTTCTGCCATATACAAAGCAGGATATTTCTTCTAATTGCTTTTCTGTAGAATAAGTAAAAATTTCGAATTTCTTTAGGATTTCTACCATTCCTTCACGTTTCAAATTATTTTACCTCCTTACAAAGCAATTTCTAGTTTATTCTAAGATGCCTTTCTACTTCTATTTTACCATTTATAGAGATTTAAGTATAAAAATCGTTATGTCGAATTAATAACATTTGCCTCGCATTAATAGAACAATAGGAATCAAATGGTGAAATCCAATAGAAAGAGGCTATCATATAAGACAGCCTCAGGAGGGTTATAACCCAATTTAGCCAACAACAGTTTCTCGTATTTGAGCGGATATATGTGTGCCAGCCTGTTTGACCAATGCTTCATATGCATAATCTAAAGAAGTAATGATGGACTCACGGCCATCTCTAGATTTTGCAAAGTCAATCGCTGCTTCTACTTTAGGAAGCATACTGCCTGGAGCAAACTGGTTGTCTTGAATATATTCTTGTAATTGATCAACTGTTGTATTCGTTAATGATTCTTGATTAGGTTTGTTAAAGTTAATTGCTACATTTTCCACCGCCGTTAAGATTAATAGAATATCTGCATCTACTAATTCAGCAAGTTTTTGTGCAGCAAAGTCTTTATCAATAACTGCTTCTACTCCGTGAATTCCAGAGAAGTCTTGGTAAACAGGAATTCCACCGCCGCCAACTGCGATAACAATATTTCCGTTATTTACTAAATTATTGATGATGCGATGCTCAAATATATTGATTGGCTTTGGTGAAGGGACAACACGGCGCCAGCCTCTACCAGCATCTTCTTTAAATACAAGATTTTGTTCGGCCATCAATTGTTTCGCTTCATCCTCTTGATAGAAAGGTCCAATTGGTTTAGTAGGATGATTAAATGCTTGGTCATGTAATCCTACTTCCGTACGGGTGATAATGGTAACAACATCTTTTTCAATATGATTGGCTGTAAGAGCTTTATCGATTGCATTTTGCATCCAGTAACCAATCATTCCTTCACTCATGGCACCACATGTATCTAATGGCATAGCAGGTGTATTTTTACTATCTGCTGCTTTTTGTTGCAGTAAGATATTTCCAACTTGTGGGCCGTTTCCATGGGTGATGACAATATCAAAGCCTTCTTTAATAATTTTAACTAATTGAAGGGCTGTATCTTCGAGAGCTTTTTGCTGTGCTTCAGCAGTTGCATCTCCTGATTGTATAGCATTCCCTCCGAGAGCAATAACCACTTTTTTTCTATTCATGAAGAACTCCTCCAACTGTTAGATAGAAATTTTACCTAATGCTAATTCAATGATGGCCCAAACAGCTAAGATGAAGATAATCGCTGCTGCAACCCATTCATATTTCGTAAATAGTTTGTCTGTTTTATTTTCTTTTTGTGATCTGCTAAAGATATAGATACCTGGTGCATAAAGAATCATGGTTAGTAACAAGTAGCTCATACCTGCCGCATAAACGAGCCAGAGTGCGTATATACTTGCAATTGCTCCAAGTATGATATCCTTTACCCGACTTTCATTTGCCGCATAGCTTTCTCCTGTAAAGGACAATTTAAATTGATAGAGAGCTGAGAAAAGATATGGAATTAAGATAGCTGATGAAGCAAGTGAAAAAGCAAAATTATAAGCTTGATCTGAAATTAAGAATGTGATTAAGAAAACTTGGACTAAACCGTTTGTTATCCATAATGAGTTAATTGGTGCTTTGTTTTTATTTTCTTTGGCAAACCATTTAGGGAAAACTCCGTCCTTAGCCGCAACATATGGAATCTCAGAAGCGAGTAAGGTCCAGCCAAGCCATGCTCCTAAAACAGATATGATTAAGCCGATATTGATGAATACGGCGCCCCATTTACCTACAACAGATTCCAAAACATATGCCATTGCTGGGTTTTGAAGGTCTGAAAGCTCACCTTTAGACATAATACCCATAGAAAGTAAGGAAATAAGAATGTAGATGATTAATGTACCAATCAAACCAATGACTGTTGCTTTCCCAATGTCACTGCGGTTTTTGGCACGTCCAGATAAAACGACGGCTCCTTCAACCCCGATGAATACCCAGAGGGTAACGAGCATAACACTGGAGACTTGGTCTTTCACGGAAGACCATGAGAAATCTGCTCCATTTGGACCCCAGAAATCTAAATTGAACGTATCGACATTAAAAGCAATAAGAGCGATGACGATAAATACAAAAACAGGAACTAATTTTGCAATGGTTGTTACTAAGTTCACAAGTGCGGCTGAATGCACTCCTCGTAAAATTAGGAAGTGGACGCACCATAGTAATACAGATGCTCCGATGATAGATGCGACATTTTGGCCCCCATCAAACACTGGGAAGAAATAGCCAATTGAGCTAAAAACCAAAGTGGCATAAGCAACGTTTCCAAGCCATGCTGATAACCAGTAACCCCATGCACTATTGAAGCCCATGTAACTACCAAAACCAGCCTTGGCATAACTATAAATTCCGCCTTCTAAATCAGGTTTTCGCATCGTTAAGTTTTGGAATGCGAGTCCTAAAGCGATAATTCCGACACCGGTTATAATCCAACCGATGATAATCGCACCGGCATTAGCACCTGCAGCCATATCGCTTGCTAAGTTAAAGGCTCCGCCACCGATCATTGAACCAACGACTAGGGCGATTAATAAGAAGAGACCTAATTTTTTATCAGATTCCATGTTCTAACACCTCCAAATATAGGAAAAACAAAGGGTTTTACTTATTGAGGTAATATGAAACATTGATATCTATGGCTGACACCCAAAATATTAAGAACGGTGCCAACCATAGAGTTTATATGATTTATGCTTTGTATTTACTGCTAGTTGCTACCATTACGGCTTTAATGGTATGCATACGATTTTCTGCTTCATCAAATACATGGGCATGTTTGCTTTGGAATACTTCATCTGTTACTTCCATTGCAGTTAACCCGTATTTTTCATAGATTTCACGGCCTACAGATGTATCTAAGTCATGGAATGCAGGTAAGCAGTGAAGGAAGATGACATCATCATTGCCTGTTTTCTTAACCATTTCCATATTGACTTGATATGGTTTTAATAGTTTAATTCTTTCTTCAAACATATCTTCTTCACCCATTGAAACCCAAACATCTGTGTAAAGAACATCTGCACCATCGACGGCTTCATCTACATTATCCGTTACAACTACTCTTCCGTTTGATTCAAGAGCAACTTCTTTAGCGTATTTGACAATTTCCTCATTAGGGAATAGGGATTTAGGTGAGCAAATACGAATGTCCATACCTACTTTTGCTCCACCAATCAATAAGCTGTTAGCGACGTTATTACGGCCATCACCGACATAGACAAATTTCACGCCTTTTAAGTGACCGATATGTTCTTTTACAGTTAAGAAGTCTGCTAGCATTTGAGTTGGATGGAAAAGGTCTGTTAAGCCATTCCAAACAGGTACTCCAGAATATTCTGCAAGGGCTTCTACTGTTTCATGCTTGAATCCGCGGAACTCGATGCCGTCAAACATTCTTCCTAGTACTTTTGCTGTATCGGCAACGGATTCTTTCTTACCAAATTGAATGTCACCTTTACCTAAATATTCAGGATGGGCTCCTAAATCGATACAAGCAACGGTAAATGCACATCTTGTTCTAGTTGATGGTTTTTCAAAAAGAAGGGCAATATTTTTTCCTTCTAAATATTTATGAGGGATTCCAATTTTTTTCTGTTGTTTTAATTCTGCTGCTAAATCGATTAGATAGTTGATTTCATTTTCTGTGAAATCTTTTTCTGCTAGGAAGCTTCTACCTTTTAGATCAACGTTTAATGGTTTTACTTCTGTAATCATTTATATCTCCACCTTTATAAAAATTAAGAATGAAAGGTGAGGGAGTAGAAGTTGTCTATCCCCCATATATTGTTGAAAGAATTCGTTAAATATCTTCACGATATAATGGCATGCTCATGCAACGTGGGCCCCCACGACCTCTAGAGAGCTCCGAACTTAATACTTCAATAACTTCGATGCCATTTGATCTTAGAATTTCATTAGATACATAGTTTCTATCATATGTGACAACTACCCCAGGTGAGATAGCTAGAGTATTTGATCCATCATTCCATTGTTCACGTGCTGAGATGATAATATCTCCGCCACCACAAGGGATAAGATTGATTTCACTTAAGCCAAGTACTTCTTTTAAGGCTTCTTTAATATTATTTCGTTCTGCAATTTGAACCTTTTCCGGATCCTTAATATCTTTTTCAAGGATGTAAATTCTCATATTTCCATCTGGCCCTTGGATGGCTGGATGGATGGTGAATTTATCATAGTCAACCATTGTGAATACTGTATCAAGATGCATGAATGCTCTTGATTTAGGAATTTCAACAGCCACTACTCTAGTGATTTCACTTTGGCGTTTAAATAGATTAACCGCTAGTTTTTCAATAGCTCGAGCGGAAGTTCTGGAACTTACCCCAATGGCAATGGTGTCTTTGCTAAGAATTAACTCATCTCCACCTTCAATAGAGAATCCGTAATCTCTTCCAAGCCAAACTGGAATGTCATGTTTAGCAAATCGTGGATGGTACTTGATAATGTAATCCATAAACATGGATTCTCTACGTCTTGCACCTTCGCGCATTCTATTAATGGTTAGTCCATTTCCAATGGATGCTGCTGGGTCACGAGTGAAATATAGGTTTGGCATTGGATCCAAGTAGAATGGATAGTGATCACCCATTATTTCATAAAGATGAGTTTTCTTTTCTTCCTCAATTTCAGTTTTTAAAACGCCTGACATGATTTTATCGATCATGACTTCAGTTGGGAAAGATAGTAGATACTCACGAAGAGTTCTTCCTGCACCATTCACATTTGCTTTACTTTCAGCTAAAATTTGATCTACAAATTGGTGGCGAACTTCTTCGGTGCTTAATGCTTCTGCTAATAATTTTTCTAGATATAAAACTTCTATACCGCGGTTTCTTAAGGCATTTGCAAAATAATCATGTTCTTTTTGGATAGTAGGAAGATAGGGAATATCATCGAATAGTAATCTTTGTAAATATTCAGGTGTTAAATTTTCAACTTCTTTACCTGGTCTATGCAATAAGACTGTCTTTAAATCACCAATTTCAGATGTAACATGTATTGGATGTTTCATCAGTTTTGTTCCTCCTTTTGTAGTTAACTTTGGATATCCTTTACACTTTTTATGATATAGCGAAAATGAAAACGTTTTTGTGAAGGAGGTAACGCTTTCTTTGTGAATTATTCCACAAAGAATGATAGGAAAAATTCAAGTTGATGTATGAATATTGGTGAGCTTAAACATGGTCATTTGGTTTTGCTATTAAATAACGGGAAAATGACATGAATAAAAACTGAATAATATGCAATTTAGTGGGAAAAAGAAAGTTTATTCTGACATCTAAAAGATATGGGGATAAATCATAGCTTGGTAAAAATAGAAAAAACCAGTCTGAATGGACTGGTTTTTAAGCATAAAGTGTAATCATTTGTTTTAAGCGGCTTTCAATAATTTCCGCCTCGTGTGGAGTAGCGGAAATTATTAGGCAGGTATCATTTCCACAAACTGTACCAACCTTTTCCTCCCATGAAAGGTCATCTAATAAAACACCAACAGCATGGGCATTACCAGGGATGGTTTTGATGACAACGAATTGATCGACTAAAGAAATTTTGATACAAGCATCATTCATCACTCTTTTAAGTCGTTCTTCTGGTTGAAAATGAGTTTCAACAGGGATCCCATATTTAAATTTTCCATTGTTCAGAGGAATCTTAATTAGGTTTAATTCTCTTAAGTCTCGTGAAATCGTTGCTTGTGTCACGGTTAAGCCCGCTTTATTTAGGTATTGTACGATGTCATCCTGAGTTTCAACTTCATATTTTTTGATAATATCCTTGATTAGTTTTTGTCGTTCTTCTTTCAGCATCAACTGCACCTCGCAATTTTTGAACAGCAGCTACTCTCTGAATGATATAAATGTAAGGGATTCCAATTAAATTTTACACCCTAATCGTTATATAATTATTTTAGAAAAGTGTCAATTATTTTACATGTAGAAATAAGAGAAGGCTGTGATCAAAAAAATGTGAAGCCTGAAATTTATCGAGACATCATTCATTAAAAAAGGATAATCCTTTAATAGCGGAAGGCCTAAAGGGAGGAACAAATACTTTATTAAAAAAATTGAATTTTTATCATGATTTTTTTTGTGAAATCCTTTACAATAAAAATATAAGTAGCGAATTTTATTTTTTTTACTCGATTGTGCAAACGTTTGCATTAGAATATATGAGGTGAGATAAATGAAGAGATTATTTGGGATTGATCAATGGAAAATTAAAGAGAGTGCATTAAACCGTGAAGATTTCCGCTTAGCAGAAAGTATGATGAGTCTTGGAAATGGGCATATGGGGATGCGTGGAAACTTTGAGGAAACTTATAGTGGAGACCATCATCAAGGCTCCTACATTGCAGGAGTTTGGTATCCGGATAAGACAAGAGTCGGCTGGTGGAAAAATGGTTACCCTCATTATTTTGGAAAAGTAATTAATTCGATTCATTACATTGGCGTTCGAATCTTGATTGACGGAGTAGAGCTCGACTTGAATACAGCAAATCTATTAGATTATTACCGTGAATTGGATATGCAGCATGGGGTTTTAACACGGCGATTTACCGTGAGGCATAAAGAAAAAATAACTGAATTTGAAGTGATTCGTTTTCTTTCAATTGCTGATCACGAGCTTGCAGTTATTAAATATACAGCAACGGCAAAAAACTATCAGGGAGAAATTACATTTATTCCTTACTTAGATGGGGATGTGAGAAATGAAGATTCCAATTATGAGGAAGACTTCTGGCTAGAAATCAGCCGAGGAGTCAAAGACTTCCAAGGTCATTTAGTGATGAAAACGAAGGATAACCCTTTTGGAACACCCACATTTCAGATAGCGGCCAAAATGAAGCTCGCAATTGACGGTGATATTCAATCCATTTCTTATAATCAAAAAGAAGAGTATATCGATAACACTTTGGTGGTTTCATTAAAGGAAAATCATCCAGTGACACTTTACAAATACGTTGCAGTAACAACAGACCGTGATTATCAGAATTTTGAGTTGCTAGAGAAAGCGGATACAGTTTTGAAAAGGGCAATGGAAAAAGGGTTTGATCCACTATTTAGCGAGCATAAGGCTGAGTGGTTAAAACGTTGGGATATTTGTGATATTGAAATTAAGGGGGATGAGGAAGCTCAGCAAGGCATTCGTTTTAATTTATTCCAGCTATTCTCCACATATTACGGGGAAGATGCACAATTAAATATTGGCCCTAAAGGTTTTACCGGTGAAAAGTATGGTGGAGCGACTTATTGGGATACGGAAGCCTATGCCTTACCTCTTTATTTAGCAACGGCAAAACCTGAAGTAGCTCGTAATCTTTTAGTCTATCGCTATAATCAATTGAAGGGCGCTTATCATAATGCGAAGCAACAAGGCTTAAAAGGCGCGCTCTATCCAATGGTCACATTTAACGGAATTGAATGTCATAATGAATGGGAGATTACGTTTGAAGAAATCCACCGGAATGGGGCCATTGCTTACGCGATCTATAATTATGTCAACTATACGGGTGATAAGTCCTATCTACATGAAAAGGGGATTGATGTCCTGACAGGAATAGCAAGATTTTTTGCTGATCGCGTTCATTATCATAAGAAGAAGGATCAATACATGATTCATGGTGTCACAGGACCGAATGAATATGAAAACAATGTAAATAACAATTGGTATACCAATCTTATGGCTAGATGGACATTAAAGTACACTCTTGAAGTAATTGAGATTATAAAAGCTTCTGGATATGAAAAGCGGGTGCAGGAATTAAAAATTACCGAGCAGGAAGTAAAGAAATGGAACGATATTATCGAAAAAATGTATTTGCCATATGATGAAGAGCTTAGAGTATTTGTCCAGCATGATACATTCCTAGATAAAGAGTTAATGACTGTTGATCACTTGAGTCCAGAAGAACGCCCAATTAACCAAAAATGGTCATGGGATAAAATTTTGCGCAGCTGCTTTATTAAACAAGCTGATGTCCTCCAAGGATTATACTTTTTGAATCATGAGTTTACTCGAGAAGAAAAAGAGAGAAACTTTGATTTTTATGAGCCGATGACTGTTCATGAATCTTCCTTGTCTCCTTCTGTTCATGCTATTTTAGGAGCAGAGCTTGGCAAAGAAGAAAAGGCATACGAAATGTATCAAAGGACAGCCCGTCTAGATTTAGACAATTATAATAATGATACAGAGGATGGTCTTCATATTACCAGTATGACTGGGGCGTGGCTTGCCATTGTTCAAGGTTTTGCCGGAATGAGAACGGCATATGAAACTCTTTCTTTTGCCCCATTTGTTCCGAAGGCATGGGATTCTTATACGTTTAAAATTGTGTATCGCGGCCACTTTATGAAGATCAATGTTACACAAAAGGATGTTTTCATTTCACAAGAGGGCAACGAATTGGCTATTAAACTGTATGATGAAGAAATTCAGCTGCCGGCTAATGGAGAAATAAAGGTATCTTTAAAAAGATAAAGCGAACGGATATTTACTATACAAGGGAGAGGATTTAATGGATAAGAATTTAAGCGCAATTATTTTTGATTTAGATGGAGTAATAACCGATACAGCGGAATATCATTTTTTGGCATGGAAGGCTCTGGCAGAGGATATGGGTATTCGTTTTACGAGGGAAGATAATGAAATGTTAAAAGGAATTTCAAGAATGGAATCTCTTGAGAAAATCCTAGAAATAGGAGGGCGTTCAGCAGATTTTTCTTCTGAGGAAAAAGAAAAGCTTGCTGCGAAAAAAAATGATCATTACCGAACACTCATTCAAAAAATTACGCCTGATGACATCCTTCCTGGGATGAAAGAGTTTATATTTTCCATTAAGGAAAAGGGTTTAAAGCTTGGATTGGCGTCTGCAAGTAAAAATGCATTTGCGGTTATGGAATCACTAGGGCTGATGGAAGTGTTTGATGCGATCGTAGATGCGAAAACAGTTGTGAATGGGAAACCAAATCCTGAGGTTTTCCTTAAGGCGGCTGATTTATTGCATGTAGACGCATCCACTTGTATTGGGATGGAGGATGCGGTCGCGGGCGTTGAGGCAATTAAAGCAGCTGGGATGTTTGCCGTAGCCGTTGGAAAGAGGGAGTCCTTTACAAAAGCGGATATGGTTTATGAAAATACCGCTTTTGTATCCTTGAATGAAATTTTGGACCGTTATAATCAAGAATAAGGAGTAGGGCTAACTCTAAAGGCAGAGTTAGCCTTCTCTGTGAGTGGTGGGGGTAACACGAAGGCTTTTGGCCATGAAAAATTGTGCAGTATAGTAGGTTATCATAATCAATTCATCGGAAAATGTAATTCCGGCAATAAATTTATTCCAAGCAAGAATCGAGTCTGATATCACAAATAAGGCACTGCCCCATGTTGCCCACCCGTTTCCAGTCATAATTGCTGACCAAGCCATTAAGGAGATAATCGTTATATAAAGAAGGACAGGCCATATTAGACTTTGGTCTCCGTGACTTTGCAGTGCGTAAATTAGATGACTACCCATAATTACAGCATAAATACTTATAGGTAGGAGGGTGGGCAGTCTTGACCATGAAAAAGAGAATTTGGCTAAAAACCCAATCAAATAAAAGAGATGGCCAATCAAAAAAGCAGATAGGCCAATGATAAACCAAATTAATAGACCATCCCCAAGCATGCAAAACACAAGTCCTACGATGATAAACCATGAAGACTTTTGCTTATTTTGGGCTAGATTTTGAGATGCATATAAAATGATGAACAACATTGGAATGATTTTGAAGCTGATTTTGATTAGGATTGGTTCTGCAGGAATGAAAAAAATATAAATGATACCCGTTAATAAAATCATCATGGGGAGATGCTTTTGCATGGGAAACCCTCCTTGTTTTTTTTATATTATTCAAAAGTGGGAGGGAAAATCCTTCTTTTAATGAGGGGGTGTGGATGAGATGGTTTATGGTGCGTTCATTGGATGAAGAGCAAAACTATCCGATTTCTATGTCCACACTAAGTCCCAAATCTTTGGCTTTTTGTCATCCTAACCTCCTTACTAAAAGAACCACATGTCATATCTAATAGCATGTGGTTCTTTTAAAGAAGATTCTTATTTTTTCCAAGAGAATGCATTAATTTTTAAGCTACCTGAGTTGTTCTAGATTTTGCATGGTAAACCATATAAAGAATAAATGCGATCACGGATAATATGATACCTGAAATATAAGGCAGACCGGCAGAGATGGAGAATAACCATCCCCCTAATGTTGGACCGATAATTCTCCCTAAGGAATCGAAGGAGGATAGAAAGCCGGTAATACTTCCATGACCTGAATGGGATTCTTTCGTGAGCAGGGAAGAGACAGCTGGGCGAATGACGCCGTTGCCGAGCCCAAATATCGTTAGGAAAATCGCTGCTGTTGTAAAGCTATTCACTAGAAGAATGAGAGCAAAGCCGATGGCAGATACAATAATTCCGCCTTTGATGACCGCTCCATCCCCAAATTTTTTCGATAATTTTCCGATTAGCCCTCCTTGGACAAATGCGCTTCCTAAGCCCATGATCATGAAAATATAGCCAAGGTTGACAGTATCCAGCCCGGCCTTTTTTGCACCGAAATAAGCAAAAGTTGATTCCAAGCCCGATAGTGAAATGGAAATAAACAATTGGAGAATAAACAACACAGATAAGGAAGTCTTAAATACGTCCCAGATGGATGTCTCACTCTCCTTCTGTTTTCCTCTTTCCTCGATTGGCAAAGACTCTTTTAAAAGAATCATGACGAGAAAGAAGGTGATGAGAGAAGAAGTGGCTGCAATGTAAAATGGAGTATTCAAATTTATTTTTGAAAAAACTCCACCGATTGCTGGTCCGAAGATAAATCCAAGTCCAGTTGCCGCACCAATCATTCCCATTCCTTTTGCCCTGTTTTCAGGAGTCGTGATATCAGCAACATAGGCCATTACAGTTGGCATATTGGCTGCGGAGAGTGATCCACCGATAATTCTTGCGATAAATAACATCCATAAATTTGTTGAAATAGACATTAAGAAGAAGGAGAGAGAGAGCCCAATAATTCCAACCATAATAACAGGTTTTCTTCCTATTCTGTCTGATACTCTTCCCCATATAGGAGCAAATAAAAGCTGCATGAAGGAATAGATAGACATTAATAATCCTAATTCCGTTGGGTTAGCTCCTATCTTTTCTGCATAAAACGGTAGAACTGGAATAATAATTCCAAATCCAACCATCACTAAGAACATGACTAAGAATAATATAGGCAAAGCTTTTTTCGTATTCATCTGTTCATCAACTCCCTTTTCCCATGATAGGGAAATCAATTCATCCTTTAATTGTTGACCTTAAGAAAGCCTTAGCAAATTTTAGTTAATGAAAAAATTTTACCAACAAAAGTAGGAGCTTGTAAACTTTTCGGCATTCATATATTTACTGACTGATTGAATGGATTGAAAATTGCAAATAAAAATTAGTAGTCTTTCTCTTGTTTGTCATCAAACTAAATTTTGAAAAAATTCTAAATCACACTTGACACCTAGGAAAAGTCAGAATAGAATGATAATTAACAAAAGGGAAAGATAACCATTCAAGATGAAATGTTAAGCTGATTGGAAAACCAAAGGCTTATACTCTTAAATTAAGGGTATAAGCCTTTTTATTATTGAAATGGGGAGGTTAGTATATGAGTGATCCACTGTGTTGTCTTATGCCGAATGAGAAAAAAGTCTATCGTTTTATCGTTAGAAGCTAGGGAAGGTCTTTTTTACCTCATAATCCCTAGTATTCATATGTGCTATTAATAATATAGGATAAGGGGGTTATACAAATGGGGAAAGTTGATCAAGAAAAACTAAATTATATTTTATCGGTGATTAAGGATATTCGATTTGGTTCGGTGCTGATTACTGTTCATGATGGTGAGATTACACAAGTGGATCGAACGGAGAAGAATCGTTTTCAATTAAAAAGACCAGTTATTGGTAATAAATAAATTAATTAGAAGGCGCTGATCAGGCGGACTGAAGGCTGCTTATTTTCTTTAAAATACTGTTGGGGATTTTTTAGATTGATCCTGACGATGTTTTTTATCGAAAATAGGCGGCCTTTTTACTTGGAAAAAAAGATAAGGGGGAGCTTTTTAATGAAGGATCAGAAATGGAGTTTAAAATGGTTATTTGTCTTTGTATTATTAGCGGGTATTCTTGCAGGATGTGGTGATGATCAAACAGCCAGCTCAAAGAAAGGGGACAATGGGGGCGGAGAAAAATCGAAAGAACCTATTGAACTATTAAATGTTTCTTATGATCCAACTCGAGAGCTTTACCAAGAATATAATGCTGAATTCGCAAAATATTGGAAGGAAAAAACAGGACAAACGGTTACGGTTAAACAATCCCACGGCGGATCAGGAAAACAAGGTCGTGCCATTATTGATGGGCTTGAAGCAGATGTTGCTACTTTAGCTCTGGCTTATGATATTGACGAAATTGCTAATCAAGGACTTATTGATAAGAATTGGCAATCACGATTAGATCATAATTCTACTCCATATACATCAACGATTGTTTTTCTTGTTAAAAAGGGGAATCCAAAAGGAATTAAAGATTGGGACGATTTAACAAAGAAAGGAATTTCAGTGATTACACCAAATCCTAAAACTTCCGGAGGTGCACGATGGAATTATCTTGCAGCCTGGGCCTTTGCCAAGGATCAATATCAGGGTGATGAAAAGAAGATTAAGGGGTTTATGAGCAAATTATATAAAAATGTCGAGGTATTGGATTCTGGTGCGCGTGGTTCTACGACTACATTTGTTGAAAGAGGAATTGGAGATGTTTTAATCGCGTGGGAAAATGAAGCCTTCTTGACATTAAATGAATTAGGAAAGGATAAGTTCGAGATTGTCGTTCCTTCTATAAGCATTCTTGCTGAACCACCTGTTGCTGTTGTAGATAAAGTAGTTGATAAAAAGGGAACAAAGGAAGTTGCTGAAGCTTATTTGAAATATTTATACAGCGATAAAGGGCAAGAAATTGCAGCTAAAAATTATTATCGGCCAAGAAATCCTGAAATTCTAGCTAAATATAAAGATACTTTCCCTGAAATTAATTTAGTCAATATTGATGATGAATTTGGAGGATGGCAAAAGGCGCAAAAGGAACACTTTAGTGATGGCGGGACATTTGATCAAATTTATCAGCCTAAATAATGAATTTTTAAATTAAACAAACGTTTGATTAAATTTTTGTTCAATCAAACGTTTGTTTAAAAAAAATATATTCGATTAGCTAGGAGCGAGATATTCAATCAAACGTTTGATTAAAGATGATTTTCTTTTATAGGTGTTTCGAATTTATCCCACTCTTAACGGACAGTAAGACTCCCACTTCAAGATTCTGAGAATACAAAGAAGATAAGTGGGAGATCAACTGTCCGTAAAGGTCCGACGACGGACAGGAGGTCCTAGTCAGGCGAAGCCACAGGACGTGGCGTTATGAGCGTGATAAGTGAAATAAGATTTTTCTTTGGGCTTCAGCCCTTAGAAAAATCAATCAGGCTCTGCGTGACTAACCATCAGTGGGGGATGAATGAAAACCCCCACTGATGGAAGTTTCACTTTATCCAAAAGGGATTTCAAGCTCTTATTTTGATGGAATTACGATCAAGATAGTAAAGGAGGTGCAATTATGGGACGAATGGAAAGCATAAAGGCTAAAAAAATGAATGTTCTACCAGGGTTTGGTCTATCTCTTGGATTCACTATTTTTTACATAAGTCTTCTGATTATATTGCCGCTCTCCATGGTTTTTTTGAATACACTTGATTTAAAGTGGTCTGAAATTTGGAAAACGATTAGTGAACCACGTGTAGTAGCTTCCTATAAATTAAGTATTGGAGCTGCATTCATAGCGGCCTTTATTAATGTAATATTTGGGATATTAATCGCCTGGGTACTTGTTCGCTATCGATTTCCAGGTGTAAGAATTATGGATGGTCTGGTTGACCTTCCATTTGCCCTGCCTACAGCTATAGCAGGGATTGCGCTGACAACTTTATATGCGCAAAATGGATGGATCGGCCAATTTCTTGGCTTTAAAATAGCCTTTACTTCTATAGGCATTGTCATTGCTCTAACATTTATTGGGTTACCTTTTGTAGTAAGAACGGTGCAGCCTGTTTTGCATAACATTAATAGAGAATTAGAAGAAGCTTCTGCAAGCCTGGGAGCAAATCGCTGGCAAACCTTTGTGAGGGTGATATTTCCTGAATTATTACCTGCCGCCTTAACTGGTTTTACTTTAGCTTTTGCCAGAGCGCTTGGGGAATATGGGTCGGTCGTTTTTATTGCGGGAAATATGCCGATGAAAACAGAAATAACTCCACTGTTAATCATGACAAAGCTTGAACAATATGATTACTCTGGGGCAACGGCCATTGCAGCGGTTATGTTATTGTTTTCTTTTTTGACATTATTGTTGATTAATCTTTTGCAATGGTGGCAGAATAGGAGATTTGAATAAAAGCTGTTATGGATGATTGATTTTAATAGAGAAAGGAGTAAAGAAAAATGGCCGGAATTGTTCCAATACAGAATGCCGCTCCTCCACCATTAAAACAACGGGTGAATAATAATGAGTCACTAATCGTTCGGTTGGTACTCATTGTCATTGCTATTATGTTTTTAGGTTTATTTTTAATTCTGCCTTTGATTGCCATTTTTGTTAAAGCTTTTGACAAGGGGATTGCTGCCTACTTGGCAGCGATAAGTAATCCTGATGCTTTAGCAGCTATTAAGTTGACCATTCTCATTACGATTCTGGTTGTACCATTAAATGCTATTTTTGGTGTTGCGGCGGCATGGGCCGTAACGAAGTTCCATTTTAAGGGGAAAAGTCTCCTCATAACGATTATCGACCTTCCGTTTGCGGTTTCCCCTGTTATTGCGGGGCTTATTTTTGTGCTATTATTTGGAACTCATGGTTGGCTTGGACCGTGGCTTATCGATCATAATATTAAAATTATTTTTGCCGTCCCGGGGATTGTCTTGACTACGATTTTCGTTACATTACCATTTGTTGCTCGGGAATTGATTCCATTAATGCAAATGCAAGGAACATATGATGAAGAGGCTTCATTAACTTTAGGGGCAAGCGGGTGGAAAACCTTTTTTATGATTACGTTACCCAATATAAAATGGGGACTTCTGTACGGCCTGATTCTTTGCAGTGCGCGGACAATAGGTGAGTTTGGAGCCGTCTCTGTTGTTTCTGGCCATATAAGAGGGTTAACTAATACCATGCCCCTTCATATTGAAATACTGTATAACGAATATCAATTTTCTGCTGCCTTTGCTGTTGCTTCCTTAATGTCTATTTTCGCGATTATTACCTTAGTGGTAAAGAATGTGGTGGAATGGAAGGCAAAACAGCAGGTGCAGCAATCCTAAGTCAGAAATAGAAAGGGTTGTCAATCAGTGAGCATAAAAATAAAACATGTCTCTAAGTCATTTGGTTCCTTCCGAGCGCTCTCGAATATTAACTTAAGTGTTCAAACTGGGGAGTTAATTGCATTGCTTGGTCCCTCTGGATCTGGAAAGACGTCTCTTCTTCGAATCATTGCCGGCTTAGAAGCAGCGGATGAAGGGTCTATTCTTTTTGAAGATGAAGATATCACTTATAAAAATGCAAAAGAGCGAAAGGTGGGCTTTGTCTTTCAGCATTATGCGCTATTTAGACATATGACGGTGTTTGAGAATGTCGCATATGGTTTAAAGGTCCGACCTAGGAAAGTCCGTCCAACAAAGGAGGAAATAGAGGAAAAGGTCAATCATTTATTAGAGCTTGTAAAGCTATCAGCCTTTGCTAAACGTTATCCGTCACAGCTTTCCGGAGGACAAAGACAGCGAGTCGCTTTAGCGCGAGCACTGGCCGTCCAGCCGAAGGTATTATTATTGGATGAACCGTTTGGAGCTCTAGATGCAAAAGTCAGAAAGGAGCTCAGGCGCTGGTTAAGGAGACTACATGATGATTTTCATATAACCAGTATTTTTGTTACCCATGATCAGGAGGAAGCGCTTGATGTTGCAGATCGGATCGTCGTGATGAATGAGGGAAGGATTGAACAAATCGGCAGTCCGGAAGAGGTATATGAAAATCCGATGAGCCCATTTGTTTATGATTTTTTGGGGAATGTCAATATATTTAAGGGGAGACTACATAAGGGAAAGATGCATATTGGGAATTTTGAGTTAGATGCTAAAGAATATGCTAGTGTATCCTCTGAGGAAGCAATTGGTTATGTACGTCCTTATCAAATTCAAATTGAACGAGAAATCATAAAGGATTCGGTTCCTGCACATATAAGGAATATTCATATTATTGGACCGTTGATTCAGCTAGAATTAACTCGTGAAGATACAGGTGAGATTCTGGAGGCTGAATTGACGAAGGAATACTATCAAAGCCAGCTATTTCAAATTGGAGAAAATGTTTATGTGAAGCCAAAACAATTGAAGGTATATATTCCTGAGGATTTTTCGATTTAAAATTCCATTAGTATGGCCAATTGTTAAGTATTTATATAATTGGTCAAAGGATATATTTCATTAAAAAGTAAATATGCTGTCTAGGACCAAAATTTAATTTTTGGTCCTAATTTTTGCTGCTTAGTCTGTTCAGTGGGAGAGAGAAAGAAATTATTTTATTAGTATAGTATAACCATGTTTGACTTTTTTTAACAAGTCGGGATATAATTAAATTATGACTAAATTCAGAATGTTTATATTTTACAAAATAATATGAACACACCTGATTCTTACATAATAATTTATGATGCAGGGAGGGGACCTTTTGATAGAATTTAAGAGTGTGAATAAGTACTATGGTGATTTTCATGTACTTAAAAATATTAATTTAGAAATACATAAAGGCGAAGTTGTTGTCGTTATTGGACCATCTGGTTCTGGTAAAAGTACAATGCTACGATGTATCAACCATTTAGAAACGATTACAGATGGTGAATTAACTGTAAACGGTCTTCCTGTTGCTGATAAAAAGACGAATATTAATGTATTAAGAAGAAATATTGGTATGGTCTTTCAGCATTTCCACTTATATCCACATAAAACTGTTCTTGAAAACATTACGATTGCTCCAATCAAAGTTCTCAGAAAATCCGCTAAGGAAGCAAATGAAACGGCTATTAGGTTATTGCAAAAAGTAGGGATTGGTGATAAAGCGGATTCCTATCCAGCGCAATTATCCGGTGGTCAGCAGCAACGTGTTGCGATTGCACGAGGACTTGCTATGAACCCTGAAGTTATGTTGTTTGATGAACCAACATCAGCGCTAGATCCAGAAATGATTGGTGAGGTGTTAGATGTTATGAAGGCATTGGCTAAAGAGGGGATGACGATGGTTGTTGTCACCCATGAAATGGGCTTTGCTAAAGAAGTAGCAGACCGAATTGTCTTTATGGACCAAGGTCAAATTTTAGAAGTAGCAACACCGGCTGAATTTTATGCAAATCCGAAGGAAGATCGGGCAAAGCTATTTCTCAGCCGTATTTTAAATCATTAAAAAAAATAGGGGGTATTACATGTTTAAGACAAGACTTTTTAAGTTCACACTGATGACGATCCTAGCAGTCTTTCTATTAGCTGCTTGTGGTGGAAAGGAAAAGGAAACAAGCGGAGAAAAAGGGAAGGATGCGCTTCAACAGATGAAAGACCGTGGAAAAATTATCATTGGGGTTAAAAATGATACACGTCTTTTCGGTCTGAAGAACCCTAGCACAGGTGAAGTAGAAGGATTTGATATTGATATTGCAAGACAATTGGCTAAGGAAATCCTTGGTGATGAAAACAAGGTTGAATTTAAAGAAGTTACCTCTAAGACAAGAATTCCACTCTTAAACAATGGGGATATTGATGCAGTCGTTGCCACAATGACCATAACTGATGAACGCAAAAAAGAAGTTGACTTTACAGATGTCTATTTTGAAGCAGGTCAATCATTACTTGTGAAAAAAGGCAGCAAAATCAAAAGTATTAAGGATTTAAAGAAAGGAACAAAGGTTTTAGCCGTTAAAGGTTCCACTTCCACCATCAATATTCGTGAAAAAGCTCCAGAAACACAAGTATTAGAATTTGAAAACTATGCAGAAGCCTTTACTGCATTAAAAACAAAACAAGGGGATGCATTAACAACGGATGATGCGATTCTTTATGGTATGGCTGATGAAGATCCTTCTTATGAATTAGTGGGAGGCACCTTCACGGAAGAACCATATGGGATTGCCGTGAAAAAGGGCAATAAAACTTTAGTTGATGCTCTTAATAAGGCTTTGAAAAACATCAAGGATTCAGGCAAATATGATGAAATCCATGATAAATGGATTAAGCAATAATAACTCTATTTGTCAGGATGAGCGGGTTTGCTCATCCTGATTTATTAGGAGGAGGGGGCTTAGATGCTCGATTTCTCGATTCTGACGGAAAATATAGATATTTATTTGGATGGTTATAAATACACGATTGTAGCAAGTTTAATTGCATTGGTAGCTAGTTTCCTGCTTGGGACGCTGATTGCCGTTTTTCGGATTGCTCCGATTAAACTATTGAACTGGGTTGGGACAGTGTATGTTGAATTTTTCCGTAACATTCCGTTGATTGTCATCGTCTTTTTCTTCTTCTTTGGCTTAAAGATGAACGGTGTGGCAGCAGGAACCATTGGTTTGACCATATATACGGCATCCTTTATTGCAGAAGCCATTCGCGCGGGGATACTTGCTGTGCCGAAAGGTCAAATGGAAGCAGCGCGTTCCTCGGGATTAACATATGGGCAAACGATGCGACTTATTATCTTGCCGCAAGCGATTAAGATTGTTATTCCGCCATTAGGCAATCAATTTATTAATCTAGTGAAAAACTCCTCTATTCTCGGAATAGTGGCTGGTCTTGATTTGATGTATCAAGCAGATTTAATTTCAGCACGTACATATGTAACATTTGATGTTTATATTTTTGTTGCTTTATTTTATTTAAGCTTAACCATCCCATTGAGCCTAGGCGTAGGATTTTTGGAAAGACGCCTTGCTAAGAGCAATTAAAGGAGGTTGTCACGATGGATTTCATTAGTGCTTATACTCCCGATCATTTATCATTTTTACTCGAAGGCTTTTGGGTCACGCTAAAGGTAGCGTTCTTTTCCATTATCCTGAGTTTTCTAATTGGCGGTATTGTAGGTACACTTCGTTATGCGGAGATTCCCGTAATTTCTAAGGTTCTTGCTATTATGGTAGAAATAACAAGGAATCTGCCTTTACTATTAATCATCTTCTTTGCATATTTTGCCTTACCGGAAATTGGAGTCAAGCTGGAGGTATCGATTGCAGCAATTGCAGCGTTAACCGTTTTTGAATCGGCGATGCTTTCTGAAATCATTCGTAGTGGTCTTAAATCTATTGATAAGGGGCAAATTGAAGCTGCGCGTTCTTCAGGTCTTACTTATGTTCAGACATTATGGAATATTGTTCTGCCACAAGCATTAAAAAGGATGGTGCCACCCATTGTCAGTCAGTTTATCTCTTTACTAAAGGATACCTCTTTAGCTACAATCATTGCGTTACCAGAATTGATGCATAATGCCCAGGTGCTATATGCGCAGAAACAAAGCTTTGTCATTCCTGTTATTTTGATTATCGCGATCATGTATTTTATTGTGAACTATACTTTATCAATTATTGCAAGAAGATTAGAAGTAAAGCGAGCTTAGGAAGGCCTGTCTCAAATTTGAGATGGGTCTTTTTTTTATGGTTTTTCTCAAAGCTAGTTGTTTATCCCACTCTTAACGGACATTTTGACTCCCACTTCAAGATTCTGAGAATACGAAGAAGATAAGTGGGAGATCAACTGTCCGTAAAGGTCCGACGAGGGATTAAGGTCCTAGTCAGGCGAAGCCACAGGACGTGGCGTTATGAGCGTGATAAGTGAAATAAGATTTTTCTTTGGGCTTCAGCCCTTAGAAAAATCAATCAGGCTTTGCGTGACTAACCATCAGTGGGGGATGAATGGCAGACTAAAAGCGCGACGTCAACACATAAGTCTGCACACTTCACGTCCTGTGCGTTGAAAACCCCCACTGATGGTAGTTTCACTTTATCGACAAAAAAATTTGAAGGTAATGACTTAGCGCCTTGATTACGAAGACTTCTGTGGAATGCGTGAAAGGTGAGACCTCACAGAAACGAATGCGATGAGAACCTCCGCTTTTATACGGAAAATGAGGTGTTTTCAGGACTCGATTTTAAAAGCGACACTCAATACGGAAAAACCTAATAAAATTGAAAATGGAGCAAATATATCATTTATAATAATTATTATTTTTTTAAAATAATTATAAAATAATATTGATTTTTTAATGTGAAATGTTATCATTGAACATAGATGAAGGGGTCTATATAAAATATATGAGGTGATGTCTTAAATGAGTACAAGTAAAAATAAACTGACTACTAGTTGGGGAGCACCTGTTGGCGATAATCAAAACTCCATGACGGCTGGTTCAAGTGGACCAACGTTATTACAGGATGTTCATTTGCTTGAGAAACTAGCCCATTTTAATAGAGAACGTGTTCCGGAGCGCGTCGTTCATGCAAAGGGGGCAGGAGCACATGGTTATTTTGAAGTGACAAATGATATGTCTAAATACACAAAAGCAAAGATTTTTAACGGAGTAGGTAAACGAACTCCAATGTTTATCCGTTTTTCTACTGTTGCTGGTGAACTCGGTTCTGCTGATACAGTTCGTGACCCACGCGGATTTGCTGTGAAATTCTACACAGAAGAAGGCAACTATGACCTTGTTGGCAACAATACACCAATATTCTTTATTCGTGATGCCATTAAATTTCCTGATTTTATTCATACCCAAAAAAGAGATCCACAAACTCATTTGAAAAGTCCTACAGCAGTATGGGATTTCTGGTCATTATCACCTGAATCATTACACCAAGTGACTTATTTAATGGGGGATCGTGGAATTCCCGCGACCTTCCGTCATATGAACGGATATGGAAGCCATACTTATAAATGGGTCAACGAAGATGGAGAAGCTGTCTGGGTGAAGTATCACTTCAAAACGGACCAAGGTGTGAAGAATATGGCGAATGACGTAGCTGCGAAGCTTGCAGGGGAAAATCCTGACTTCCATACAGAAGATTTATTTAATGCGATTGAGAATGGTGATTTCCCATCATGGACGTTACATGTGCAAATTATGTCATTAGAAGATGCTGAAAAATACCGTTTTGACCCATTTGATGTGACAAAGATCTGGTCTCATAAGGACTATCCCTTAATTGAGGTAGGTCGCATGGTTCTCAATAAGAATCCAGAAAACTATTTCGCTGAAGTAGAGCAAGCAACCTTCTCTCCAGGAACAATGGTACCCGGAATTGAGCCTTCACCGGATAAAATGCTACAGGGGCGCTTATTTGCCTATGCGGATGCTCATCGTTATCGGGTAGGGGTAAACCATAACCACCTTCCAATTAACCGCCCTAAGGCCGGTTACCAAAATTATCAGCGTGATGGGCAAATGCGGTTTGATGGCAATGGTGGTGGCTCTGTCTATTACGAACCAAATAGTTTTGATGGACCAAAAGAATCAGCTCAAGATAAGACCACACCATTTGTTGTATCTGGTGTTGCTGAAAATGTCCCTTATGATAGTGATGATCATTACACTCAAGCCGGCGATTTATACCGCCTTATGAGTGAGGAAGAACGAGCAAGATTGATTGAAACGATTGTAGGGGCGATGAAGCCAGTGACAAAGGAAGAAATTAAACTCCGTCAAATCGGCCATTTCTATAAAGCTGATCCGGAATACGGACAAAGAGTAGCGGAAGGATTAGGGTTGTCTGTTCCACAGGAAGTAAGATAAACTTATGAAAATCACTTAGAAATTCATTATCATTTAAATATTATATTCTCAATTAAGTAGGTATCCGTTCATTCGGATACCTACTTGTATATAATGGAGTTAACCACCTGATTGATAAGCAGGAAAAATGTAGAGGTAGTGGATGGACTTGGAGCCGTATGAAATCAATAAACGTATCGATATTATGGATTATTTAAGGGGATTTGCTCTATTAGGAATTATTTTGATGAACATTATTTTTTTATTGGAAGTACGAGTGCCTGTCAGTCATTCTATTGATTCGGTTTATCAAAGATTTCTTTATTTTTTTATCGAGGGTCGATTTTATCCGATCTTTGCTTTTCTATTTGGGGTTGGCTTTTATCTATTTACTTCAAGGGCAAATGCGAAAGGAAAAAATGGAACGCTTTTATTTCTCCGAAGAGTTAGCTGGATGTTTATTTTGGGGATTATCCATACGTTCTTTCACCCTGGAGAGGCGTTGACGGTTTATGCTGTTTGCGGGTTAATTGTTTTACCCTTTTATAAATGGAAGAAAGAAATCAATCTCTTGTTAGGTCTTGCTTTGCTTATCTTGTTCAGTGTGCTGGCAATTAAAATTTTGTTACCGCTTCCGATTATCATATTAGGATTGACTGCAGGACAATATCGTATTTTTGAGCGTATTTCATTAAACGCAAGAAAAATCGCTCTATTTACAGTTTTAATGTTTGTTCTTTCTATTCTTGGTCTCATCTATCAATTACAATTTTTGCCATCCAAACCGTTTGATGGCGGACATTTTTCACGTGAAGTTGATATGGATTCCATATCTCGATTTTTACATATAGGGATCATGATCGGTCCTGTTGTATCAGGTTTTTATATAGGGATGTTAATGTTGCTTCTACAGCTTCCTTCATTTCAGAAAGTATTGCTACCGCTCAAAAGCTATGGGAGGATGTCATTAACCAATTATCTCATGCAAACTGCCTTAATATTAGTGTCTGGACACGTATTTAACTTAGTTGGTACCATAACTTATATTCATACATTGTATCTATGTCTGTTGATTTATGTGGTACAGTTATTATTTAGTGTGCTTTGGTTTCGCTATTTTTGTTTTGGACCATTTGAATGGCTTTGGCGTTTATTGACTTATTTTGAGGTTTCGCCGCTGAAAAGGACTAAAAAGAGCTAATCCCTATTATTTACAAAGGAATATCTGATATGATAGATAAGGAATTGACAAATGAAAGTGAGGATTTTCTTGATGCAGCAGAGAGATCATTTATTTTTGGCACAAGAAACAGTGGATGAAGCTTCGCGAATTTTTAAAGCTTTAGCGGATCCAACTAGAATAAAAATTTTATATTTACTCTCACAAGAAGAATGTTCTGTGAATCATATTACGGAAGTATTAGAAATGACTCAATCTGCTGTATCTCACCAGTTGAGCTTTTTAAGGAATTTGCGCCTTGTCAAATATAGAAGGGAAGGGAATACCTTTTATTATACCTACGATGATGAGCATGTGATTACTATTTTGAATCAAGTGTTATCACATATAGAGTGCGAATAAACACTTTTCTTTGAAAGAAAAATTAGGAAAAAAGTAAAAGCTAAACTAGTCAATCTGACCAGTTTAGCTTTTTATCGTACTTTTTAGTTTTCCTCAACAGTATTGGTGAATTTTCGTTTGAAAAGGCCTCTGAAGAATAACAGGCTGATGATGGCAAAGCTTATGACGAACATCAGCAGTATAAAGATATTGTGCCATAGGTAAGAAAAATCACCTGTAGAAATAGCCGCTTTAAATGCTCTTACCGTATAAGTCATTGGCAAGAATGCATTAATTGGTTGCAGAGCATTTGGGATTAACTCAAGTGGGAAGGTTCCAGCACTTGTCGTTAATTGGAAAATAAGAATAAGGATCGCGATAAATCTACCTGGATCTCCTAATATGGATACGAGCATTTGAATTAATGTCATAAAGGCCAAGCTAGTAACAATGGCTGTGAGAATAAATAATGGTAAGCTTTCAACTTCTAGTTTTAATCCCAGTATTATGATCATGACAGCTATAAGAGCTTGGATGACGCCAATTCCTGCAAGAATTGCAAGTTTGCTGCTAAACCATCTTACCCCATTTTTAGGTCGAATGGCCGGTTCAACAAGTGGGAACACAATAGACATTAAGAGTGATCCAACAAATAAACCAAGTGATAAGAAATAAGGTGCAAATCCTGTTCCGTAGTTAGGCACTTTATTGATTCCATTGGAATCAAGCTTAACAGGAGATGCCATCATATCGAAATTTTTATCATTTGCTTTAACAGAACTAGTTTCATTTGAGGCATCACTAAGCTTACTATGAAGCTCCTTCGTTCCATCTTTTAATTGAGTCGTTCCTTTTGTTAAATCCTTTGAACCATCTGCTAATTTTTCAGTTCCATCCGCTAATTTAACAGAACCATCAGAAAGCTGAGAAAGCCCGCTGCTTAGATCACTAGATCCAGAAACAGCTTGTTCTGATCCTTTCTGTGCTTCACCGAGTTTTTCATTAAATACGGAGGATCCTGTTACAAGTTCCTTTTCGCCAGATTGTAATTGCTGGACTCCTGTATTTAAGTTATTGGATCCAAAAGCTAAGCTGTGAATTCCGGCCTTTAATTGTGTTTGTCCGTCACTGATTTGTGTCAAACCAGCATTAAGCTTAGAAATATTCGGGCTTATCTCTGATGATACGGCCTTGTTCAATTGAGCAGTTCCTGCTGCAACTTGAGAACTTCCACTCTTTAATTGATCAAAGCCTGCCGCAATTTGTTTTTGCATGGCAAGATTTTGGTCATTTAATTGCTTTTGTAAAGCAGCAAGCTGTTCAGGTGTCATACTTTTTTGCAAGTAAGGCATTAATTGCTCCAACTGCTGTTTGGAAGCTTGAGTTAACTGAGAAGTCAGTTGCTGCTCAAATTGATTAATGCCTGCATCGAGCTTTGCAGAACCAGTCGCTAATGCTTCGGTGTTCTTTTCTAATTCTGGTAATTGACTATTAAATTGAGCTACACCGGTCTTTGCGTCGTTCGTTCCTTTTATTAAGTCATTCATTTTAGTATCAACCTGATTTAAACCAGCTTGAACTTGACCAATTCCAGAAGCTAATTGATTGGTTCCAGATAAGGTGGCTTTTGTCCCATAGAGCAGTTGATTATGCCCCTGTTTTAACTGACTGAGCCCGGAATTTAATTCCTTCGTGCCCTCTGCTAATTGTTTTGAACCATCATCCGCAGTTAGAACACCTTCTTTAAATTCAATTGATTTATTCGCTAATGTGGTGAGATTTTCTTTGATTTTTTCCGCACCATCAGAAAGCTTGATAGCACCATTTTTTAACTGTCCAGCACCGTCACTTGCCTGGGTAAATCCATCTGACATTTCTTTGATTTTTTCAAAAATGGTTTCAGTATAGGTTTTTGTTACTTTCTCTTGCAGGGAAGCTTGAATATTAAGCATTGCGGTATTCCCGATTTGACCGGATAAGAAGTTGTATCCTTCATTTGGAATATATTTCAACTCTAGCTTCTTTGGATGGTCATCAAGTAATGTAGTGGCATTCTCAGAGAAGTTTTTCGGAATTTCCACAACCATATAGTATTTTTGCTTCTCTAAATCATTATATGCCTCTTTCTTATTTACGATGGTGAATTTAAATTCATCGCTTTTCTTAATCTCTTTCACGAGTTCTTTCCCAATATCGAGGTTTTCACCTTCGAAATTAGCGCCAGTGTCATTGTTTACCACAGCAACTGGTAAACTTTCTAGATGTGCATAAGGATCCCAAAATGCCCACATGAACATTCCTGCGTATAAAACAGGTACGATAAGAACGGCAATAATGGGAATTAACACTTTCCGATTAGTGATAATATCCTTCAATTCTGCACCAATTAAGGAACGTCCCATAAATTTCTCCTCCTAAAATAAAATGACCATTTTGTTCATCTAGTCAATTATGGTAAAAATGAAAGGATCATCTTAGCCAGATAATCCCTCAAATAAATATAATTGAAATAGCTTGGCAATTTCATCTTTTTCAAGAGGTTCATGGTGTTTTTCCCAGTCAAAGATGAGTGAGACATACATCTTCAACATGATAAAAGCAGTTAATTCTGGATTACATTCTTTGATTTCTCCGTTATCAATTGCTTTTTGCACGATATTCTTAATAAAGGATATAATGGCATGCTCTACTCGTTGTATGACTTCTAATACTTCCTTTGTTCCAATTTCTTTTTCTTCCTGGAAGAGCTTAATGGTCAACTGGTGTTGCTTGCGGAACTCTAAAATACGATAAATTGCCCGATGGACATTTTCGTAGAATGTGCACGATTCATCAAATGATTCCTCCGCCGCTTTTTTCATTTCAATAATCAGCGAAGAGATAATTTCATCGAATAAATCCTCTTTATTCTTAAAGAAATTATAAATCGTTCCTTTTCCGACATTCGCAATTTTTGCCACTTGATCCATGGTGGTCGCTTTGTATCCAAAAAGGGAAAAAGATTTGTTAGCGGCATTAATAATTTGTTGTTTTCGGTTAATCGCCATGAACATCACCTCTTAAAAAATGACTAATTGATGATTTTGGTCATTTAGTACAATGAGTACTATACCACGATAAAAATGAAATAGCAATTCATTTGAATAATTTTTTTAAATAGGAAAAATGGGAACCTTATCATAGAAGGGGTGCGAATAGATAACAATGTAAAAGTGATAAAAAAATATGAGTGTAATTCTATTTTTGTTTACTATACTCAAAATTGTTTATCTTCACTCAAGATTATTGATTAGAGCAATAATTTTTCTCTAGACCCACTAACTACCACTTTGATAAGATGTTAAAGATTTCGTTTTTTGAAGGTGTGATGATATGAATGCAAGAGAGTCAATCGCGAAAAAGGTTGCATGGATTAGTTTATGGTGTAATATCATTTTAACTGTTGGAAAAATAGTAGTGGGTTTGGTTGGACATAGTGATGCAGTATTTGCGGACGGGATTCACTCGGCAGCCGATGTGGTTGCTTCATTTATCGTGTTGTTTGTGATTAAAATTGCCAATAAACCTGCAGATGAAGATCATCCATATGGCCATGGGAAAGCGGAAGTGATTGTATCAGGAATTGTCGGGATACTCCTTTTCTTGGTTTCCTTCTATGTGGTCTATGAAGGGGTTGCGGGGCTCTTTCATCCAATTGAAGCACCAAGTATTTTAGCGATGTGGGTTGCAGTAATTTCCTATATCTTTAAGAAGGCATTATATCGTTATTCTTTAAATGTGGCCAGCTCGCAAAATAGCAAAGCTATTGAGGCTATTGCTTATGATCATAAGGCTGATATTGTGGCATCTATTGCAGCAGGGGTAGGGGTTCTTTTATCTGTTATTGGAAATCGCTTTGATATACAGTTGCTCTTATATAGTGATAAAATTGCAAGTATTTTTGTGGCTTATTTGATTTTTAAAATAGCTAAGGAAATGCTCACTGAGGCATTTGATATTTTATTGGAACGGAATATTGACTCCAAGACCATTCATGAATATATTTCATTAATTGATGAATTTCAGGAAGTAAAGAGAATTGACCGCATTAGAGCTAGAGAGCATGGCCATTATGTATTGGTCGATCTCAGGATTTCCATTGATCACAGTAAAACCATTAAAGAAGGTCATGACTTATCGAGAAAAATCAAGCAATTATTGATGAGTCATTATGACAATATTGAAGAGGTATTAATTCATTTAAATCCATATTTTGAAGAGAACTAAAAATAAGGGGAAGCATGCAAATTGACATGCTTCCCTTGCTATTTTATCCCTTTACTAGTAAAGGGATTCGGTCTTTATACATTTCGATGAGTCGTTGATTGTGGTCTCCTGCTCCATCTGCATTACTACTTTTAAAAACAGGAGGACGAAACTGATTTTCAAGCATGACCGATATGGATTCTGAAATGATTCCATTTACAATGGTCATGCCAACGATAGTGGATCCGGATCCATATGAAAGATGATGGTCTTCATCTGTAAAAAGAATATCTCCGACTTCAATATGGTTATCAATCATTAAATCGGCAGCTTGAAATAAAAATATCCCATCTTTATGTCGTGAGCTTTGATTTTCGGCATATCTTGGTGAAGTGATCGCAATCACAAAGGCTCCTTTTTTCTTCGCAATTAAAGCGACATCAATGGGAACTGGATTTCTTCCAGATGTAGAGGTGACAATCAAAATATCTCCAGATTGAATGTGAACCTCTTTCATAAACTCATTTGCATAATCATTGGTTTGCTCTAATGCTGATGAACGAATAGCGCCTTTATGCAGCATAAGATCTTCTATCAGAATAGGGTTAACCGGAACAAGACCGCCAGCACGATAGAATAATTCTTCACCGAGCATATGCGAATGACCACAGCCGAATACATGGATGATTCCATTCTTTTGAATACAGTCTGCCATTTTTTCGGCAGCTGCTTTGATGTTGCTTTGTTCTTCTTTTTCGACTACATGCATTAATTGATTTACTTTATTGATATATTGATTAAACACGCTTTTCACCCTTTAACGGTCATTTAAGTAAATCTTCAGGCGGCACGATTGATTTCTTCGTCCGCTTGGTTCCCATTCTACCGTTTCATATGAATCATAAATTTATAACGGTCAGCCCGATAAGAAGATTTTACTAACTCCACTGGCGTTCCATCCTGAAGAAAGGTATTTCTTTGAATTAGTAAAATCGGGGCTCCGTTCTTAATGTTCAAATATTGTGCCTCCAATTGATTGGCAATCGAGGATTCAATGATTTGGGTTGCATGATCAATTCTTAAATGTAATTGTTCTTCGATGTAGGAATATAAGGATTTATGGACAATGTCTATTGTTAATCCTTTGATTAAATTTGCAGAGATATAAGTCGATTCAAATGCCATCGGGACATCATCGGCAAGTCGAATCCGTTTGATCTCATAAACTGGTTCATTCTCTTGGATATTTAGTTGACTCGCAATTTGCAGCGAGGCAGCAATAATCTTGAAGTCTAACAATTGACTTCCTGGTTTCATTCCTCTTTTTTGCATATCTTCAGTAAAGCTAGTAAGTCCTTGTAGCGGCTGTTCAATTTTTCGATCAGAAATAAAGGTTCCTTTTCCTTGCAGCCGATACAAATAGCCATCATTTACAAGCTTGGAAAAGGCTTGTCTGACAGTCATGCGACTAATTTGATATTTTTCCGCATATTCCCTTTCGGAAGGAAGAGAATCGCCAGGCTTTAGTTCCCCTTTTTCAATTAATCCTTTAATAAGCTCCTCTAATTGATAATAAATGGGGATAGGGGAATTTTTATCTATCATTCCGATTATGAGCCCCTTTCTTTAAAAACCAAAAATTTAGGTCCTATTAAGGGGACAGCAAGCTTACTTGCCGGTATCCCTTAATGCATCCTCGTCTGCAAATATCGTAACACAAGGATGGTTCCTTAGAACAGATGCTGGAGAACTTTCATCGATTTCTCCATGCAATAAATTGGATAAAGCCGCTTGTTTGCTTTCTCCAGAAATTAAAAGTAAGATTTCCTTGCTCTTCATGATGGTGGCAATTCCCATGGTAATCGCTTGGGCTGGGACATCTTCAATTGAATGAAAATATCTGGCATTTGCTTCTTTAGTGGAAGGGGTTAAGTCGATAACATGAGTTTTGGCTTGGAAAGAAGTACCGGGTTCATTGAAACCGATATGTCCGTTATTTCCTATGCCAAGAATTTGTAAATCAATGCCTCCATTTTTCTCAATTAAGGCTTCATAATCAATGCATTCCTTTTGGACATCTGGTGCATTGCCGTTAGGAATATGAACATTGCTCTTTGTGATATCAATATGATTGAAAAATTCATTGTACATATAATAGTTATAACTATTTGGATCGTCCTGAGAAAGTCCTACATATTCATCAAGGTTAAAGGATTGGGCATTTTGATAGGATGTCTTATTCTTTTGATGGTCCTCAATAAGATATTTATACATTCCAAGCGGGGTGCCGCCTGTTGCAAGTCCAAGTGTTATATTGGGGTTTTGATTGACCTTTTCAATTACGTATTCTGCTACTTTTTGACTCATTTCGTTATAATCTTTTACAGTAATGATTTTCATTTTTGATCTCCTCCATTTTCAAACGCAAGTTGTCCTTTACAGAATGTCATCATCACATCTAAATTTTCATCAAGAATGACAATGTCAGCATCCTTACCAGTTGAAATACTTCCTTTGCGATCAAATACATTGATCTGTTTAGCGGGGTTTACAGAAGCCATTTTGATCGCATCTTCCAGTGTACAGCCCGCAAATTGAATGATATTTTTGAAGGCCTGGCCAAGCTTGAGAATGCTTCCTGCAAGGGTGCCATCCTTAAGTACAGCTTTGCCCTCTTTTACTGTCACTTCTTGTCCTCCAAGATCATACGTTCCATTTTCTAAGCATTTTGCACGCATAGCATCTGTAATCAGAATTAATCCGTCTTTTTGCTTTTGGTTGTAGGCAATTTTTACGACTTCGGGCTGAACATGAATTCCATCAACAATCATTTCTACCTTTAATTCATCTCTTAAAAAGGCAGCTCCCACAACCCCAGGCTCGCGGTGATGCAAACCGCGCATTTGATTAAATAAATGTGTGATATGGGTTGCTCCGGCTTCAATAGCAGTTAAGACTTCAGCATATGTTGCATTTGAATGTCCGATGGAAGCGACGATCTCATTCCTTTTTAAATAATGAATCATCTCCAGTGCTCCTGGCTGCTCAGGTGCCATCGTGACAAGCCGGATGTTGTCTTTTGATAAAGACTGCCAGTTCTTTAATAATTCAATATCTGGATCGATAATATACTCCTTAGGTTGTGCACCAGCCATTTTTGGATTTACAAAAGGTCCCTCGAGATGGATGCCAAGAATCTCAGATCTTCCAGGAGTTTGTTGTTCGGTGATATACTCTCCTGCATTTTCTAATGCATGATTAATCGTATCTTTATTTTGAGTGATTGTTGTAGCTAAAAAACTAGTTGTTCCTTCTTTTGGAAGTGCGGTTGCCATTGTTTTGAGGGCGTCCGTTGTTGCATCCATCGTATCAGCACCAGCTACACCATGAATGTGCAAGTCAATGAAGCCGGGAACAGCTTTAAAGCTTGAAGAAATTTCAATGACCTCAAAAGATTTGGTAGCTTTTAGATTTTTTAACTCTCCAACTTCCGAGATTTTTTCATTTTGGATTTTTATATAACCATCCGCGATGACTTTCTGATCAGTATAAATTTCCATTCCTTTAAGAATAATATCTTTATTCATCATCGGTTCATCCTTTCAGACAAGTTAGTATTAAGTTTTACTATTATCTAGTTGTCTATACCAATTATAACATGAAAAAGGATAATAGCATGATAAAAATGAATTTATATATGAAAAATGTATGGATTTTTAGGATGGAAGATGGGGCAGGGGAATAGTGGAAGACCTTGTGTGATAGGACGTGATGCGACAATGGAAATTTTAAAGGCTTGGGGGAGAGACTGCGTCCTTAAAGAAGCTAATAAAGACAAATAATAAGAAGAAACCTCATCTAAGATTATCCTTCATACCACCAAAAAACCAGCCTATCCTTGATAGACTGGTTCGATTGTAAAAAACATTTATCCCACTCTTAACGGACAGTAAGACTCCCACTTCAAGATTCTGAGAATACGAAGAATCTTGAAGTGGGAGATCAACTGTCCGTAAAGGTCCGATAAGTTCAACTAACCATCAGTGGGGAATGAATGAAAACCCCCACTGATGGAAGTTTCACTTTATTTTTTAAGAATATCATGATCGACATAGCGTTCACCATTTATTTCACTGATGACATTGATGGCAACTTTTGCTCCGTCTCCTGCAGTAATAATCGTATGTAAGCTAACTCCAGCGATAGCCCCTGCAGCCCAGATTCCTTTGATACTTGTTTTTCCTTGAGCATCCACATCAACGATAGTAGCGACTCTTGGTTCTGTACCAGCCTTTGTTGCAACACCAATTTCCTTCGCAAGATCAGTGACTAGTCCGGTAGCCAAAATGACATGAGTTCCTTCATAAGTTCCTTGATCAGTTTCAACTGTGAATCCAGCTTCTGCTTCTTTTACATTGGTGACTTTTGCTTTGACTATTTCGGTGCCAAATTTTTGAGCTTGTTCTTTTCCTGTATTTACGAGATCTGGTCCTGTAATTTCTTTTACCCCATAATGGTTTTCAATCCAAGCTCGTTTGGTTATGCTCTTATCATCATCTAGGATTAAGGTTTTCTTTCCAGCTTTTGCTGTGAATAAGGCAGCGCTTGCACCCGCTGGGCCGGCTCCCACAATAATCACATCATACATCTTTATAACCTCCTTAAAGTTTTTCTTATTTAAAAATAAATTTAAAAAGTGTGAAAGTCAAGGAAAGTGCCTTGACTTAAGATGAACATAAAAAAAGAGCTCATGGCCCTTTTTTATCCCACTCTTAACGGACATTTTGACTCCCACTTCAAGATTCTGAGAATACGAAGAAGATAAGTGGGAGATCAACTGTCCGTAAAGGTCCGACGAGGGATTAAGGTCCTAGTCAGGCGAAGCCACAGGACGTGGCGTTATGAGCGTGATAAGTGAAATAAGATTTTTCTTTGGGCTTCAGCCCTTAGAAAAATCAATCAGGCTTTGCGTGACTAACCATCAGTGGGGGATGAATGACAGACTAAAAGCGCGACATCAACACATAAGTCTACACACTTCATGTCCTGTGCGTCGAAAACCCCCACTGATGGAAGTTTCACTTTATAAGATATGTTTACTGTAATTGATTATTCTCAAACCAATCAGAATATTTTCCACTTCCATTGCAACCGGGACAATCATATATATTGGAATAGGTAAATTCATTTAATGGATAAGTATTAAAGCCCTTACCATAGCAATCTGGGCAAATTCCTTTTGATTCCATATCGGCTAACCTTTTTTCGTTTTTTGCTGACATCCATGAAGAAACTGCATTGAAAAAACCCAAAACAAATCACCTCGAAATCTTTTTCTATTATTTTTTGGTAAATGCAGGGCTTTTATTCCTGTTGAAGAAAAAAAGAGGCTAGCTCTATTAAGAACTAACCTCCATGATTAAATTAATTTACGAATTTCTTCAAAATTAGAATCTGATTCTAGTTCGAGTGGTTCTTCTGCAACTTGGAATTTACCTTCCCACTTAGAAACGACGACTGTAGCAAGGGAGTTTCCAACAACATTGACAGCAGTACGAGCCATGTCAAGAATTCGGTCAATTCCAGCGATAAAGGCAAGACCTTCAACCGGAATACCGACTGATCCTAATGTTGCAAGTAATACAACGAAAGATACTCCAGGAACACCAGCAATTCCTTTAGATGTAATCATTAGGACAAATAGCAGTGATAATTGTTGTCCGATAGATAAATCGATTCCGTACATTTGGGCAATGAACATTGCTGCTAATGCTTGGTAAAGGGTTGAACCATCTAAGTTAAAGGAATAGCCAGTTGGGACAACAAAGGAGCTAATGGATTTTGGACATCCGAATTTCTCCATTTTTTCCATGATTCTTGGTAATACGGTTTCTGAGCTAGCTGTTGAGTAGGCCAAAATTAATTCATCTTTTAATAAAGCAATAAATTTAAAGATATTAACTCCAACGATTTTGGCAACTATGCCAAGTACGACGATAACGAAGAAAATCATTGTTCCATAGACAGAGATAACTAGTTTTCCAAGAGGAATAAGTGATTGTAATCCAAATTTTGAAACAGTGATGCCGATAAGGGCAAAGACACCGAACGGGGCAAACTTCATGACTTGATTTGTTACATAGAACATTGCATCGGCAGTACCTTGGAAGAACTTAAGGACAGGTTTTCCTTTTTCACCGATTGCTGCAACGCCCAAGCCAAAAAGAACTGAGAAGAAAATAATGGCGAGCATATCACCTTGAACAATAGATTCAAAGATGTTTTTTGGAACAATGTTAACAATAGTGTCTGCAAATCCGTGATCTTTCACTGTTTCTGCAGTGCCAACATAGGAGTTGATATCGGTTTTTTGAAGGGAATGCATATCCACACCAATACCAGGTTTTAATACATTTGCTGCAATAATTCCAAGAATAATAGCAATCGTCGTGATGGCTTCAAAATAAATGAGAGTTTTTCCACCAAGTTTTCCAAGACTTTTAACGTCTCCGACACTTGCTACCCCTACAATAATACTCGAGATAACAATTGGAATTACAATCATTTTAATTAATCTTAAGAAAATATCGCCAATTGGCTGTAAATATTCACTAACATGGGGATTTCCGTAAAAAATAGCCCCAACAATAATCCCAATCACAAGACCTATTAAAATTTGCCATGCTAATCCGATTTTTTTCATAAATGACCTCCCTGTAAAATATATTAAAATAAGTAGTTTACGTAAAAAACGTATACTTTATATAATATTACAAAAATAATTTTTAAACAATATTAATTAATTTCCTGCATATTTATCAGAATTATTTAAAATTACTTAATGTTCTAATATAATTATTTATGGGAGAATCTGATTATTTTTTTATAATAAAAAATGCGTCTTACCTTTACAGGTAAGACGCATTTTGTTAATGAAATTCAGCTTATTCACCTAAATAAGCACTTAACATCCAAACATGAGTTTCGATTTTTCCAATTAAGCCTACAGCCAAATCATTAATAGCATGATTATTCGCCTTTTCAGCTAAATCAGCGAGAACGATTAAATCCTCTTTAACTTTTTGATAGTCATGAACAAGTGTTGTAACCATGTCTTTAGCTGTTTTCTCATTATTATCTTCAGTAAGTGTAGTTGTTTCTAAAAATTCTTTTAAAGTTGCGATTGGCTCTCCACCAATTGCAAGTAAGCGTTCAGCTGTTTCGTCAATGACAGTGGCAGCTTCTTCATATAGTTCTTCAAATTTTGCATGTAAAGAGAAGAATAAAGGTCCTTTCACATACCAATGGAAGCGATGTAATTTTGTATAAAGAATGTTCCAGTTTGCGACTTGTACGTTTAATGCTGTTTGTAAGTTCATAAGTATTACCTCCTCGTATTGTTAATATTATTATAACAAATATTAAATTAAAATCAATACTATATTATAATTACTATAAATAATAATATATTTATAGTAAAAAGGCTAAAAACGAGAGTTAGGAATGGATAGATGATGTGACAAAAAGGATCTTATTACTAATCATGATTCTTATGAGATGAAATTATACAATCAATTTTATCATCCCTTCCATAATGATCTAAAGTATAGCATTTCATAAATAAATAGTCATGTGTGAAGTCCTTAACATTCTTTTGCGAAATTGTTTTGAACAGATGGAGGTTTCTATTAAGAATTGGGTAAATTACAGATATTAGTGGAAGGAGGTGAAATAAGATGGAGAAGAAACTGTTTCACTATGATGGAAGTCTCCTGCTTGAATATATTTCAAGCAGTGACATTCTCAATGAAGGTTTTCAAATAACAGATGAAGTACGAAAGATTATCGCATGTAATCCATATGCCATTCAAACTGAAGAATAGGCTTTGACTCTCTGCAATCTTTATCTTGTAAGGTAAAACAAATATATCTAAAGAAAAGGTGAATATAATCTAATGGAAAAAGTACTATACATTACAGCACATCCACATGATGAGACTCATTCCTACAGTATGGCAGTGGGAAAAGCATTTATTGATACGTACAAGGAAACAAATGCTAATGATGAGGTTATTCATCTTGATTTATATAAGGAAAATATCCCGGAAATTGATGCCGATGTGTTTAGCGGGTGGGGGAAACTTCAGTCCGGACAGGCATTTGATGTACTGTCCTCAGAAGAAAAGGCTAAGGTTGCCCGACTTGGAGAACTGTGTGATCAGTTCATATCTGCTGATAAATATGTCTTTGTTACACCATTATGGAATTTTTCTTTTCCGCCAGTGATGAAAGCCTACTTAGATTCTGTTGCCGTGTCGGGAAAAACTTTTAAATATACAGAACAAGGGCCGGCAGGGCTTTTAACAGATAAAAAGGCACTCCATATACAAGCTCGTGGTGGGTATTATTCTGAAGGACCTGCGGCAGAAATGGAAATGGGTCATCGATATATTGGGATTATGATGCAGTTCTTTGGCATCCCATCCATTGAGGGGCTTTTTGTTGAGGGACATAATGCGAATCCTGAAAAGGCAGAAGAAATCAAAGCTAATGCTATTGCACGTGCTAAGGATTTATCCCAAACTTTCTAATTTTATCCCACTCTTAACGGACAGGAGGTCCTAGTCAGGCGAAGCCACAGGATGTGGCGTTATGAGCGTGATAAGTGAAATAAGATCTTTCTTTGGGCTTCAGCCCTTAGAAAAATCAATCAGGCTTTGCGTGACTAACCATCAGTGGGGGATGAATGACAGACTAAAAGCGCGACGTCAACACATAAGTCTGCACACTTCACGTCCTGTGCGTCGAAAACTCCCATTGATGGAAGTTTCACTTTATCAAAAAAGCAATCGGAGAATTAGGTCCGATTGCTTTTCCAATATTTTATAATTTCTCAAGCAAAAGCTGTATCGTTTGTTCACCAGTTAAAAGAGCTTCTCCGCCACCTTGGGCAAATGATTCATTTCCGCCACCCTTTCCATTTATTAATGGCAGGATTTCTGAAATAAGGTTTTTCATATTCCCCTTTGCTGCTGTTCCTTTCGCACAAACAAGCTGTAACTGTGGTCCATTTATCGCGACAATGAAGGTGATAGTATCATTTGCCTCTGAAGTAATAATTCGTGCAAGCTTTTGTAATTCCTTGATGGTTCGATCTTTAAAGATATGGCTAACGATTTTTGTTTCCTTATGAGTATAACTTGTGTTGATTAAATCTTTTCCTTCATAAAAAAGTAAGGCATCCTTAGTTTCATCTAATGATTTTTCTAATTTTTTGCATTGATCTAAAAGCCGCTTTGCTGCATTTCCTAATTCATTTTCTGGTGCGCTTAATAAAGGGCTTAATTCTTTTAGGATTTGGTGTTTTTGCTGCAGTTCTTGGAGGAGGCGATCCCCACAAATAAAGGTTAAGCGGATTTTCTTTCGTTGTCGCTCCCATTCTAATAATTTGATTCCTCTAATTTGACCTGTTGTTGATGGATGTGTTCCCCCACAGCCGTTGTAATCAAAATCTGGGATGATAACGAGTCGAATATTGTCCGTAACACTTGGTTTCTTGCGCATGGGGTATTGTGATAATTCCGCCTCTCGAACCCATTTCGTTTCGATTGGCCGATTTTCCAAAATGATTTGATTCGCCCGTTGTTCTACCTTTGCAGCCGTTTTAAAATTTAATTCCTCTATATCTAAATCTATGGTTACAATATCCGTTCCCAAATGGAAGCTTACTGTATTAATATCAAATAGTTCTTCAAAAGCCGCTGAAAGGATATGCTGCCCTGCATGCTGCTGCATATGATCAAAGCGTCTTTCCCAGTTGATGATGCCAGTAATTTCTGAAACTTCATCTGAGAGGGGCTGTTCGACATAATGACGGATTTCTCCATCGATTTCCTCGACATTTATTACTTTTACATCATTGATTGTCCCTGTATCATGGGGCTGTCCGCCACCAGTTGGATAAAAGGCCGTTTTGTCCAAAATCACATAAGGCTTTCCGAATTCATCTACTTTCTGCAATAAAAGCTTTGCTGAGAAGGATTTTATGTACGGATCTTGATAATATAATTTGTTCATGATAATTGGACTCCTTTTTTTAATGTTTACTCCATTTTTGAGCGATACTCCTATAAACAAGCAATTAATTTAATGGTACCATGAAAATAAAGTTTTATCATGAATTTGGTCAACTTCTCATGGAGTGTTATAAGATAGATGAGATTTATGATACATAGTGAATTTCCTTATTACAAAAAATTGAGAACAACATGAAAAGAGGGTTATTCCTTTGACTATTATTTTATTTTTTTTCTTAGGTGGAATTATTAGTGTGCTTGGCGGTTTTTTTGGAGTTGGCGGCGGTTTTATTTTGACCCCCATTTTGTTATTGTCAGGGTTTGCCCCTGTAGTGGCCGTTACAACTAGTCTGCTCTTTACAATTGGCACGTCTGTTTCAGGTATTTTCGCGCATTTTCGCTTGAAAAATATTATGTGGAAAGAAGGCATTATATCAGGATTCAGTGGTGTAGTGGCCACCCAGTTTGCTCATCCCCTTGTTTTGTATATTGAACGTATAGGCTGGGATGATGTGGTCATTCCTGTTTTTTATGCCGCTTTATTAGGCTATTTTGCCATTTCCTTGTTGTTAAGAGGAAAGAAAGCCTCTGTTCGAGAAAAACAAACATTAAAGAAACCAGCTTTAGTGAAAATTATTATCATAGGGTTAGCGGGAGGTTTTGTATCTACTGTTCTAGGCGTGGGCGGCGGCTTTATCATGGTTCCACTTTCGATGTCTGTATTGGGCTATGAGCCTAAAAAGGCCGTTGGGACAAGTTTGTTTGCCGTTCTTTCCATTGTGAGCGTGGGATTCATTTCTTATGCTCTGACGGTATCATTTGATTATCGGATTGGCCTTCTTTTAATTGCTGGGGGACTTGTAGGTTCGCAGTTTGGTGCAAAGCTTACAGCCTATTTCCATAATTATGAAATAAGCCTGTTGCTCAGTATGCTTTATATCGCAACTTTTTTTAGTGTCATCCTCAAGTTACTCAAGTTAAGTGAAATTGGTTTAGGCTTATTATCCGTATTTGTCTTCTTCTTTTTCGCGTTTTCCTTTTTCAAAATTCACCAGAAGAAAAGCGAAAGGATGGTTTAGGTGCCAGGCACCACCCGATTTTTCTTTGTATTTGTCGAAAAGGCACACGGAATTCCATGTGCCTTTGTTTGTTTAAAAAGAGAATAATGGCATTTTGCATTGTTTCCAGTTCTTCACGAAAGAGGGCGCTGCAATTTGAATCCTTCTGTGTGCAGTCCTACATTAATGAATACTTGTTCCCGAGGAGAACATATACTCCTTATGATGATAATGGATGCTGAAGATTAAGCCCATCGCAAACATATTTCCCATTAGGGAACTTCCACCATAGCTGATAAAAGGTAGAGGAATCCCCGTAATGGGGAGTACTTGAATGGTCATTCCGATATTTTGAAATACATGAAAGGCGATCATACTGATGACCCCTGTGCAGATATAGGTATTGAATGGTTCATCGGTTTCTAAAGCTGTTTTGATTAGATGGTAGATAAGGATGAAGAATAATCCGATGACAATACTTCCACCAATAAATCCGTATTCTTCTCCAATAACGCTAAAAACAAAGTCAGTATGGCTTTCGGGAAGATAGATTTGTCTATTTCCTAAGCCTTTTCCCATTAATTGCCCTGAGCCAATTCCAAGAATGGAATTATAAAGCTGGAAGCTTTCCCCTTTAGGATCAAGATTTGGATTTAGCCAAGAATATATCCTGTTAAATTGATATTGTTCTATATGTAAATATTTTTCAAGAATTTGGGGAGCCTTAATGACTAAATAGAGAATAATGGCTCCAAAGGCTGCACCTCCTCCATAAATAGGCGTGATTAACTTCCATGAAATTCCTGAGACGAAAATAAGCCCAGTAATTATAGCGATAATCACAAGAGCAGTTCCTAAATCATCCTTGATGATTAAGCCCAGTGGAGGTAGGGTAGTTAGACAAAGTTTAAGTAAAAGCTGAAAGTCTGTTTTTAATGTTTTCATGGGATGATTTTCGTGATGGGAAGAAATAATTTTGCTTAGAACTAATATCAGAAAAATCTTTACAAATTCTGAAGGCTGAATGGAACCGAACCCTGGAATGATGAACCATAGTTTAGCTCCTTTAATCATAGGAGTAAAGTCTGAGACAGGAGATAGGACAAGGATAAGCAGTAAAAGAATGCCTAAACCATATAAATACCAGGAGAGACGTTTAAATTGATCACTATCAAAATACGTGACAATAGCGATTATAAAAATGCCGACCCCATACCATCTGATTTGTTTTAATAAATAGTTATCGTGAAGTCCATCAGATTGTTGTCCACTATAAATGGCGATACAGCTAATTAAAAAGAACATTAACAACAATAAACACAATGTCCAATCAAATTTATCAATCTTTTTCATTGTTTTTTTTATCATAGTGAGCACCTAAATTTAGTATTATTTCTAATTTTATCCTAACAGAGTCAATATTTTGAAACAATAACTCTTTCAAAAATGATTAGGCCTCCCGTATTATTTGACGATAATATGAAGAAGATAGTTTCAAAAAAGCCCATCCCAAAAGAGATTCTTTAAGGGATGGGCTACTTTTACATTAAATGATTTAAAAACATGGTGGCAATTCCAAAATAGGTAACTAATGAGAAGATATCATTCAAGGTTGTAATGAGTGGACCGGATGCGACAGCCGGGTCAATATTTAATTTATAAAGGACAAGCGGAATGATGGTTCCTGCTAATGTTCCGATAATGAGGGTGAGGAAGAGTGAACTTCCAACAACTAATCCAAGAATCGCATTTCCTTGCCAAATATAAGCGATTAATGAAATTAAAACGCCACATATGACACCAATGATCAAACCGACACCGAATTCACGCAATATGACCTTCAAGATAATTTTTTTATCAATGTCTTGAGAAACAAGTCCTCTTACAATGACTGCTAATGATTGAGTCCCTGTATTCCCACTCATCCCTGAAATCATGGGCATAAAGTAGGCTAATGCGACAACCTTTTTCAGCATGCCTTCATAGCCGCTAATGATACTGCCAGAGACAATTCCAATGAAAAGAAGAAGGATTAACCAAGGGAGACGTCTGTAAGCGGCAATGAATGATTTGGTATCGAAGTCAATAGCTTTACCTGAAGCAGAGAGCTTTTCAATATCTTCATTTGCTTCATAAATCACGATATCGATAATATCATCAACGGTGATGATCCCAACTAGTTCATTTTCTTCATTCACAGCGGGAATCGCTAAAAAGTCATAGCGGCGAATCACGCGAGCAACTTCTTCTTGGTCAATTAGAACCGACACTGAGATAACACGCTCAAACATAACATTTCGAATGATTTCTTGAGGTTCAGAGAGTAATAAATCACGATAAGAAACAACCCCAACGAGTTTAAGATTTTGGTCAACAACATATAAATAATTAAGGGTTTCTGCATATTCTGCAAAGGATTTTAATTTATCTACTGCTTCACGAACCGTGTAATAATCACGAATCCAAACAAATCGGTTGGTCATAATTCTCCCTGCAGTTTCTGGCGGGTAGTTCATTAGATTCTGAACGATTTGGGATTCTTCTTTTTTCATCCCAGATAATAGGGAAGCAATTTTTTCAGGGGAGAGGTCTTCTAGAAGTGAGGCTAAGTCATCGTTATCCATTTCATCAAGAACTTTTCCGGACTTTTCAATGCCTAGCTTGTTCAAGACTTCAATTTGTCCATCGCTATTTAGCTCTTGGATAAAGTCTGCAAGAGTGTCAATATTCATGAAAAGTAAAAAACGCGTTTTATGCTTTTCCGGCAGGTCATTATAAATTTGGGCAATGTCATATGGATGTAGCTCGTCGAGGATTGCTTCAAAATCCTTTTTCTTATTCTCTTTTAAAGCTTTAATAATGTGAAGTGTGATTTGATCTTCCGTCATTTTGTTGATCATACATTCACGCTCCTTCCACCGGAAAATGTTCATCATCATTTATTGTTTGTCAATGAAGGGTGAATCCATGCAGGTCTTTAGCACCGTTAGGACCGTTTTCTATCAACCATGAATATTATAAGTAATTTAAGGATGTTTTTAAATGAAGTTTTCTTTAAATAATAAAAAAGAAGGAAAAAGATGAATAAAATGTACTTGAATTATCATATAGGAAGAAAACTTTTCGTGTTTATGTCCTTTTTGAAAATTATTCTGCTATTTATAATGTAAAATAATGATAAATATAAGATAATTGTTTAAATATTTGTTAAAATTATGTAGAATAAAGGTTTAGACGGTTAAACTAGCATAAATGGTTTCTATTTTGGGGGTAATTCCATTGAAAAATGACATTCGTGATTTGGTTTATGTTCATTTAAATGAAAATGAACATTACGTTTTGTCTTATGGGGTGGAGTTCAAGGAGTTTGTTTCCACTCATTTGGATTTAATAAACAATATCTTATTGTTAAAGCATGGCTTTGATGATGGGGATTTAAATATGCATACCCTTTTAGAGTATGTTCCACAAATGAGACTGAAGAAGTTGATTCAGGATGATGTATATAGCTATGGGGATTTTTGCTGGATTGATTTTGAAGAAATAGAAGGTTTAAATGAATTACCTGGGCATGAGTTAGCTGAGCTCTTATATCTGGGTCATATTAAAGAGCATTTAAAGCCCCCTTTTTATAATTATTTAAGAAATCGCTTTGTTTATCTTGCCCATGATGACGGGTGGTGGAATAAAGTTTATTACCGCCATATCAATGATTTTTACCGTTTGCTAAGTGATGTGATATCGGAAAAACTCAGTCGTATTAAATTGGAAAAGAATCTTTTGGGGATTAAGAAAAAAAGGTCTTATGCATCTGTTCATAAAGAAGTTATTTTATCCTTAAAAGGGATGATGAAGGAAGGATTGCTTTTCTCCATAAAGGATGCTAAGCAAAACCGATTACGTATCGAATTGCCCATCTATGTAATTGGAGATTTCCTCAATATGGATGATATGTATGATGAATATGAAAGAGTAAAAAAAGGATATCCGGATGGAAAGCTAGTTTATGATAAAAAAACAAGAGAATGGAATTATCTATCAAATTAGGTCGAATAGGCTTGGCAATCGTCAGGCTTTTTTTAACTTTAAAAAAGAATTGTGAAAAAATTTGTAGAATAATCATGATAATGTTGTATAATTTGTTTTAGTGAAAAATGAATAGATGAGGAATACGGTGTTTTCGCTTTTGAAAACTTAAAAGGGAAGTTGGTGAAAATCCAACGCGGTCCCGCCACTGTAAATGGGAGCTTAGCTGTATCTAGCCACTGTGCAATTGTTTGTATGGGAAGGCGCAGTTAGAGCGATGACCATAAGCCAGGAAACCTGCCTAATTCCTACACCAAATAACCTACGAGGATAGGGGGTGTGCGGCGGGCTTATCAACATGATTTAGCCAAACAGCTTACACCAACATCTCTATAGACTAGGAGATGTTTTTTTGTTTTATAAAGGTTGTTAAAAATGGGGGATTTAGCATGAAAAAATGGTATTCTTATTTATTCGCACTTATTTTGTTAATAGGTGTATTGACAGGTTGCAATGCGGACTCAAAGACAGAGAAGAGCAGCAATTCAAACAAGACTGAACAAAAGGCAGAAGCCCTTTTTCCGGTAACGATTAAAGATGCTGTTAATAAAGAGGTAAAGATTGACAAGAAACCAGAAAGAATTGTCTCATTAATGCCAAGTAATACGGAAGTTGCGTTTAAACTAGGTTTAGGAGATAAAATGGTCGGTGTTTCTGATAATGATACGTATCCAGAAGAAGTGGCGAAAATTGATAAAGTCGGAGGCATGGAGCTTAACATTGAAAAAATCATATCTTTAAAGCCTGATTTGGTTTTAGCCCATGCATCAAGTGCCCATAATTCAACGGAAGGCTTACAGCAATTAAGAGATGCAGGAATTTCAGTTCTTGTGGTGAACGACGCCCAAAACTTTGCACAAGTGTATCAATCCATTGATATGATTGGGAAGGCAACTGGTGAGGTGGATAAGGCAAATGAAGTTATCCAATCAATGAAGGACAAGATTGCAGAAATTAAGGAAAAAGCTGCAGCAATTAAAGAAAAGAAATCGGTTTACATAGAAGTATCGCCAGCTCCGGATAATTTTACAACGGGGAAAAATACATTTATGAATGAAATGCTGACCATGATCAATGCGGATAATGTGGCTGGAGATTTAGAAGGATGGGTCAAAGTCGACCAAGAAGCGATTATTAAAAAGAATCCAGATGTGATCATTTCCACGTATGGAAGTTATGAAAAGAACGCAGTGGATAAAATCATGAAGAGAAAAGGCTGGCAAGATGTTAAGGCGGTCAAAAATAAACAAATCTTTGATGTGAACCCTGACATTGTCACTCGTTCCGGTCCAAGACTTGCTGAAGGGGTAGAGGAACTTGCAAAGGCCATTTATCCAGAAAACTTTAAATAACAAGCTGCTAGCTTATCTTTTTGCAGGGATATTTCTAGTTTTTTCAAGTTTATTAGCGATATCAATCGGGACGGTTTCTGTCCCGATTTCTGATATCGCCCAAATTTTAGGGACAAAAATTTTCCATCTTTCAACTACAGATGTGGATTCGATGAATGCTAATATTGTATTAAATATCCGATTGCCAAGAGTTATTTTGGCTGGTCTTGTAGGAGCAGCTCTCGCTATTGCGGGAGCTGCCTTTCAGGGCTTATTGAGGAATCCGTTAGCAGATCCGTATACACTTGGAGTTTCCTCAGGGGCATCTGTCGGGGCAGTGTTAACCTTATTTTTTCAGGTTTCCATCCCATTTGTTGGGGAGTTTACACTTCCGGTAATGAGTATTCTTTTTTCGATATTAACCATTTTCCTGGTGCTGTTATTTGCTCGAAAAATTGAGCATTCCATGAGGGTAGAGACCATTATTTTAACAGGAATTATTTTCAGCTCTTTTTTAGGTGCAGTGATTTCTTTAATGATTGCGTTAACAGGGGATGAACTAAGACAAATTATTGGCTGGTTATTAGGAAGTGTTTCGATGCGAGGCTGGTCTTATATTCATTTGATGCTTCCATTTTTTCTGCTTGGCTCTCTTCTTCTTATCCTAAATGCGAGAGAATTGAATGCCATGACTTTTGGTGAAGAGCGGGCACAACATTTAGGCGTGAATGTGGCTAAGAGAAAGATGCTGATCTTAATTGCGGGTTCGATTTTAACAGGAGCTGCTGTGGCTGTCTCAGGGACGATTGGTTTTGTCGGCTTGGTCATTCCACATTTGACGAGGCTATTATGGGGATCGGATCATAAGCATTTGCTCCCTCTATCCATTTTAACCGGTAGTGGATTTTTGATTTTAGCTGACTTGGTGGCGAGGACTATTATTTCACCAACTGAATTACCTATTGGCGTAATCACGGCATTAATCGGTGCGCCGGTATTTGCACTTATTTTAATCAAAAGAAGGACGGAAGGCAGGGGATCATGATGTTAACCGCGGAAGGATTAACAGGGGGTTATTTGAATAAGCCCATTTTGAAGGATGTCTCCTTTCAAGTGGATCAAGGAGAGTTCTTTGGAATATTAGGACCGAATGGAAGCGGAAAAACAACGCTTCTGAAAATGCTAAGCGGAATTCTTCCCCTTCAAGAAGGGAGTATTTTGTTTAAAGGAAAATCACTTCAATCATATTCCCCAAAACAGCTAGCGAAATCGATGGCTGTTCTTCCGCAGCTTTCCTCACAAAACTTTGCCTATTCTGTTAAGGAAACTGTTTCTGTTGGACGTTATGCCCATCATAAGGGCTGGTTTCAAACGTGGAGTCAGGAAGATGAGGCAGTTGTGCAAAGAGTCATGCAGCAAACAGGAGTCTCCGTATTGCAGGATAAAAATATATTAGAGCTTTCCGGTGGCGAGAGGCAGAGGGTATTTCTGGCGCAGGCACTGGCGCAGGAGCCCGAAATTCTTCTATTAGATGAACCTACTAATCATTTGGATTTATCTTTTCAAAAGGAATTATTAGACCAACTAAAAGCTTGGACCATTGAAAATGGACTTACGGTGATTTCCATTTTCCATGATTTAAATTTGGCCGGATTATATTGTGACAGACTTCTATTACTGGAGAATGGCATTATTGATATTGAGCATATTCCAAATGAGGTATTAAAAGAGGAGAGAATTAAGAGAATTTATCGGACGCATATTCAGAAAATTCCGCACCCAAGAGTGGCTGCCCCCCAAATTGTATTACTGCCAGTTCATGATTCTCACAATCATTCATCCACAGCCTTTGATGAATCGATGCTAGAACAGGTAGAGGATCGTATTATTTTTCATTCACCAAGACCATTGAAGTGTATGTCTTCCGGAGTTGTAGGCTCCGGCTTTGGTTGGTATCAAACATTTGTTAATCGCCATGTTGATAAGAGTTATAATTGTCATCATCATCAGGAAGAAATGGTCCAATATTTGAGGGATAAGGGGATGGATCCGGTCAACAGCGTTGGAATGATGACAGCTGTCTTCTTAGAAGATGTTTATTATAGAAAATACGAAGATAATGCTTTATCGCTTTTCATTGTCGTCACCGCAGGGTTGGGAAACGCAGTTGATGCTTCAAAATCCTATGAGCATTCCTTCACGCCCATGCCTGGAACCATCAATACTTGGATATTCATTGAGGGAGAAATGTCGGATGAAGCCTATATTCAAAGCATCATGACAGCAACCGAATCGAAAGTAAAGGCACTGTTTGATTTAGAGGTCTATGATTCGGTGACGAATTCCCTTGCAACGGGCACTTCGACAGATAGTATATTGATTGCTTCAACGCAAATGGGGGAAAGAATTACGTATGCTGGGACTATTACCCCTCTCGGAAAATTGATTGGCAAGGGAGTCTATGAATGTACGACTGAGGCCATTAAAAAAAGTAAGGAAAGGGTAAGAAAATGATGATTTATCATTTATGCTCGATTACCTTGGCTTATTTTCTCGATAAGTTAGTAGGAGATCCACCAACTTGGCCGCATCCGGTAAAGTGGTTTGGGAGGATGATTTCTTTCTTAGAGAAGCGCTGGAATAGAGGGAGCAGACGTAAATTAAAAGGTTTTTTGCTGCTTGTGAGTATGCTGCTTTTGGTAGCTGGCTCGACAAGTGCTCTTGTATGGTACGGGTATCATATTCATCCAGGAGTAGGTATGGTTCTTGAAGCGATTCTCATTGCCGCGACTATTGCAGAAAAAAGCTTGAAAGAGGCTGCGCTTGAGGTGTATGAACCGCTTGAAAACGGGGACATTGAGGAAGCGAGAGTAAAGCTTTCTTATATTGTTGGGCGAGATACGGACACTTTAGAAGAAGGAGAAATTGTTCGGGGAACGGTTGAAACAGTGGCTGAAAATACAAGCGATGGAATAACGGCTCCGTTATTTTGGGCTTTTATTGGGGGTGCTCCTTTAGCGCTGGTCTATCGCCTAGTTAATACTTGTGATTCTATGGTTGGCTATAAGAATGAACGATTTATGGATTTTGGCTTTGCCTCTGCAAAGCTAGATGATCTATTAAACTTGATCCCAAGCCGATTGACCGGTTTTTTCATGCTTCTAATGAACCAACCCAAGTATTTTAATTGGAAACAATCATGGGGGATATTGGTTCGGGATGCGAGACGGCATCCAAGTCCAAATAGTGGCTGGGGGGAGGCAGCAGTTGCTGCTCTTCTAGGAATCCAATTAGGTGGAATCAATTATTATAAAGGAATAATTTCGATTCGGGCAAAAATGGGAGAGCCTATGGTGGATTTGGAAAGGGAGCATATCATGGAGAGTATTCTCATTATGGAAAGAACCGTTTTCCTGTTTATCTTATTCCTCTGGATTGGAGGCATTTTCATTGACATTACCTATTCATGGCTCTAATCCTAGCTATTTATATCAAGCATTAGGAATAGAGCCACCAAAACAACTTATTGATTTTAGTGCAAATATCAATCCTCTAGGACCACCAGGTGCACTTAGAGAGAATTGGGGAAACTTTTTTGATCCCATATTGGTTTACCCGGATCCAAAAGTCCAGCGCTTAACCAAGCGGATGTCTAAGGAATTAGGGATTGATGAGGAGTGGATTCTATTTGGAAATGGGGCTTCAGAGCTAATTGGATTAGTTGGACGCTTGCTTTTTGGTAAAAAGGTGTTAATTGTTCAGCCTGCCTTTGCAGAGTATGAGGCAGCTTGCTTAGTTAATCAATGTGAAGTTTTTTCATATCAATTAACAGAACCTGATTGGCAAATAGATGTTGAAGAGATTAAAAGTTCTATCAAAAAAGTAGATGCAGTCTTTTTCTGCAATCCAAGTAATCCGACTGGGATTCATTATTCTAATGAAATAATTAGGGACCTAATCAATATTTGTAAGGAAAGCAATTGCTATCTTATCCTCGATGAAGCTTTTTATGATTACATAGACATTTACGAGTCGATTGTTCCTTATATTGAAGAAGGAGATAGAGTGATTCTACTAAGATCCATGACAAAGATGTTTGCTATTCCTGGTCTCCGGCTTGGGTATGTTGTGGCTAAGCCAACGATTATTTCTAAACTGAAAACCTATCAACCTCATTGGAGTGTGAATACAGTTGCTATGCTAGCCGGAGAAATATGTTTAGAGGTTCATGATTTTCAGCAAGAAACGCTGGACTTTATTTCAAAGGAAAGAGCAGCAATATTTCACTTTTTAGAAGAAGAAGGATATATTCATTCCGCTTCGCAAACCAATTTTTATCTTTTGCGGGATCCGAATCTAGAGGATCAATCGCTACTTATTGCCTTTCTGCTAAAAAAGGGGATCGTTCCTAGACATACGTTTAATTTCTCTGGTTTAGATGGGAGATGGCTGCGCTTTGCCATCAAAAGTCACCAGGAAAATCGCCAATTAATGAATGTCCTAAAGCAATGGAGGAATGGGTAAATGCTCATCTTCATTACCGGTGGAGTACGAAGCGGAAAGAGTAGTTTTGCTGAAAAAACGGCAATGGCTCTTGCAAAGGAAATCAATGGACAACTTCATTATATTGCAACAGGAGTTGCATCTGATCCAGAAATGCAGGAAAGAGTTTGTCGTCACCAAAAGGATCGGGCAAATGGCCCTTATTTATGGAAAACCTGGGAAAAACCCTATCTTGTTGGGAAACTGGGTTCTAAGTTTTCAAAAAGAGATATCCTGCTATTGGATTGCGTGACGACTCTTTTAAATAATGAGTTTTATCTGCATGAAGCAGAGTTAGATAGCCATGTATTAAAAGGGATAAAAGATAGGGTTCTTTCCGGAATAATAAAATTGGCAGGCTGCAGCCATTCTTTAATTGTTGTGAGTAATGAAATCCTTTTTGAACCATGTCAAAGTCCATTTGTTCTTTCTTATCAAAAATTATTGGGAGAGCTTCATCAAGAGATTGTTCAAAGGGCTGATAAGGCTTATATGGTCGAAATGGGGATTCCAATATTAATGAAAGGTGACTTATCATGAAAGGAATTATGATTCAAGGGACCTCATCTGATGTAGGAAAGAGCTTGATAGTAACGGCTCTTTGCAGGCATCTCTCTAATCAGGGACTAAAGGTGGCTCCGTTTAAATCACAAAATATGTCGAATAATTCTTATGTCACTGCAGATGGAAAGGAAATTGGCAGAGCTCAGGGAATTCAGGCAGAAGCGGCAAGGACAGAAGCAACTACCTCGATGAATCCAATTCTATTGAAACCGCGTTCGGAGAAGGAAGCAGAGGTAGTGTTAAACGGTCAAGTGGTGGAAACTTTGTCAGGAAGCAGATATCGTCAAACCTTTTATGAGAGAGGGCAAGAGGCAATAGCGTTTGCACTTGAAGAACTAAAGTCTACATACGAGATTCTCGTGATTGAAGGGGCAGGTAGTCCTGTTGAAATGAATTTGAATGACCGTGAGCTTGTCAATATGAAGGTAGCTGAAATGGCTGATGTTCCGGTTGTTTTAGTGGCTGATATTGATCGAGGAGGGGTATTTGCCTCCATCGTTGGGACGCTGGAGTTATTAACGCCCATTCAAAGAAAAAGAGTCCGGGGGATCATCATTAATAAGTTCCGTGGAGAAAGAGAATTATTTCATAGCGGTATTAAATGGCTGGAAGAGAAGACGGGAATTCCGGTCCTTGGCTTGTTACCTTATATCGAACATCATGGGATTGATGGAGAGGATTCTTTATCGATTGAGCACCATTATTTTGGCAAGAAAAAAGGGAATTTGGATATTGCTGTGATTCGTCTTCCGTTAATTTCAAATTATAGTGATTTTGAGTCCTTTGCATCTGAAGCAGATGTTTCTATTCGCTGGGTTCAACATGTTTCTGAGTTTGGTCAACCAGATGCCGTGATTATTCCAGGAACAAAGAGCACGATAGCCGATTTGGACTTTTTAATTGAAAACCATTGGGATGAGTGTCTTCAAGATTTCGTGGCAGCTGGTGGTTATTTGGTTGGAATCTGTGGCGGTTATCAAATGCTAGGAAATGAAATAATCGATGAGGCAGGAACAGATACGGGCCATAAGAAGCTAAAGGTAGAGGGCTTACGAATGATTCCAGCTATAACGATATTTGAAAATGAAAAGGATACGATAAGAGTGAAAGGAAGGATTCATCCTGCAACTAGGATAAGAAATACTCCATCAATCGAAGGATATGAAATTCATTTAGGAAGAACGACAGTAGATGAGCTTCATGCCTTTTTACAATTAGAAGGAAATCGATCTGAAGGATACTACGGTCAGAATGGAAGAATCATTGGCACGTATTTGCATCATTTATTTTTTAATGATGAATGGAGAAATATATGGCTTAATAGGCTAAGGGTAGAAAAAGGACTTGAAGAAAAAGAGGTTGTTAATACTAGGAATGTTAAGGATATGAAATACGATGAACTTGCAGCAAGTTTTGAAAAATATTTGGATTGGGAGTCTTTGGGGAAAATCATTGACCAATGGGATGCTGAACAATGAAATGGATAAAAGGGCTATTAATTAATGTACAATTTTTTACTGCGATTCCTCTGCCGTTAGAGCTTCCAATGGATTCTATGCATTTAAAAAAGGCAATTCAGACCTTTCCTTTGTTAGGGATTCTTCAAGGGGCTTTATTTTCAACTTTATTATGGGGGCTAACTGAATGGAGCCCATTTTCACAACTTGCCATTGCCTTTCTCATTTGGTGTGCAACCATCTTGATAACAGGTGGGATCCATTTAGATGGCTGGATCGATGCGAGCGATGCTTATTTCTCTTTTCGCGATATTCATAAACGTTTGGAAATTATGAAGGATCCAAGGACGGGAGCTTTTGGGGTTCTTTCGGTTTTGCTGTTATTAAGCTCTCGTTTTTTATTTATCTATGAGATTGTGAAGATGCTTCAGCCAGAAACTTATTTTGCCATTTCCCTTATCCCTTTTTTCAGCAAATCTGTTTTAGGAGGGGTTCTATTATCGGTTCCTTCCGCCAAAAAAGAGGGATTAGGAGCATTATTTCAGGCAGCAGCAACCTTTTCATCCTTATGGGTCTATCTGATTTATTTCGGTTTCGTCTTTCTTTTTCTAATCATCATGAAAATAGATTTTCTAGTGTTACCGCTAATCTTATTTCTTGTTTCTATTCTTGGGTATCTATTTTTAAGAAGAAAGATTGTGAAATGGTTTAGTGGTATTACTGGAGATCTACTTGGAGCATCTGTAGAGGGGATTGAATGGTTATTATGGATAACATTGTGGTTATTGCATTATTTCGTCATGGTTTAACGGAAGAAAATAAAAGAGGTGGTTATTTAGGCTGGAATGATTCTCCCCTTGTTTCAACTAAAAGGGAAGACTATCAGTTTCAATTTGACCCTTATGAGCAATACTATTGTAGCGATTTGCAGAGATGTGTGACAACGGCTCAATTGCTTTTCCCGGATGAAGAACCAACTTGTTTGAAAGAACTTAGGGAAATGAATTTTGGGGATTGGCAAGGTAAAACGTATGAGGAGTTAAAGGATGATGGGCGCTACCGAGCTTGGATTGATAATTTAATGTCCATTACACCTCCAAATGGAGAGTCCTTCTCGCGGTTTGCAGAAAGAATTGATTCCGGTTGGAGGAGAATTACAAATGAGATTTTGGATAACGATGTGTCAAGAGTAGCCATTGTTACACATGGAGGCGTGGTTCGTTATCTCTTAATGAGATTTGCCCAAGAAGAAAAATCGTTTTGGGATTGGAAAATTTTTCACGGTACAGGATATGAACTGATATTTGATAAAAAGGCGCTTAGGAGTGGTGGGAAGTGCACTTCGTTACAGGTGGTTCCTTCAATGGAAAAAAATCATGGGTAAAAAATAAATATCAAAATCAGAGCTGCTATTGGCTCAATTTTTATAAAAAGGATCCTTTTTCGCTGCCAGATGAGAATAATCAAGCGAGTGTTCTCGTCTTGGAGGGAGTCGAAGCATGGATAAAAAGTCTCATAGAACAATATAATGAACAGGAATGTCGTCAAAGATGGCGAAAGATTTTAGAGAAGCTCCAAATATGGAAGGAAGGAAGCCCAGATAGGCAAGTGGTTTTTATCGGGGCAGATATTTCAAAAGGTATTGTCCCGATGGATAAAAAGGATCGCCTATGGCGGGATGTAACAGGCTGGTGCTATCAAGATTTAGCCGCAAAGGCGGACAGAATTGATCTGATTTGGTATGGAATCAATCAAACAATCAAATAAGGGGGTAGTATGCATGAAGCTTTATACACGAAAAGGAGACAAGGGAAAAACAAGTATTATCGGGGGACGCGTGGATAAGGATGATACCCGTGTCGAGGCTTACGGAACCGTAGACGAAGTCAATTGTTTTGTGGGCTTAGCGATGTCTGAGTTAGATACAGAAGTTTATCAGGATGTCTTACTGGATTTAGAAAAAATACAGCATGAGCTATTTGATTGCGGCGGGGATTTAGCCAATGTTACGAGTAAAAGAGAATTGAAATTAACGAAGGAAGCGGTTGATTATCTTGAGGAACGGATCGATCAATTAACGGCAGAAGCACCAGAATTAGAGCGATTTATTTTACCAGGTGGAACAAGAGCTGCAGCAACGATACATATCGCTAGAACCGTCACGAGACGAGCAGAACGTCTAGTAGTAAAGCTTTTGAAGGCCGATTCAAGTACACCGGAGACGGCCTTACAATATCTAAACCGCCTTTCAGATTATTTCTTTGCACTTGCGCGAGTTGTAAATTTTCGACGCCATGTCAAGGATGTGGAATATATTCGAAGCGCCAAGGTTTTTAGAGAGCATAAACCGAAAGATGAAAAATAAGGAAAGTCGAATAGCTATTTAACCATGTGAAGGCTCCCCTATTGCAGGGGAGTTTTTTGTTTGTTACGCTCTAATTATTGAAATGGACAAGGCAAGTTGCAAGGGCCACTTGATTATTTGAAAGGTAATAAGATTGTGGAGAAAGATGGCTAATGACTTGTTTTAAGTTTCCATACAAGCTAGAAAAAACATACATATATTAGTAATAAAAAAACACAAATAAGAATGCAATGGGACTCCCTTAATTAATTTAGAAAGTGGTAAAATAATAGGGTGTAACTGAGAAATGGAGGAGCAATAAAAAAATGAAAATAAAATTAGGTTTATTATATGGTGGAAAGTCAGCAGAGCATAAAGTATCGTTACAAACGGCTCAAGCGGTTATTAATGCATTAGACCATCATAAATTTGAAATCCATCCAATTTATATAACAAAAGAAGGACAATGGATCAAGGGACCACAGCTTGATGGACCTGTTGAAAATGTCGGTGCCTTAGAATTTAATCATGGTAAGGCACTTGCACCTACTGCGTTAGCACCTACCTTATTTGAGGAAGGGCAAGATGGTGGTTCTTTTGATGTGATTTTCCCATTATTACATGGACCTAATGGTGAAGATGGAACGGTACAGGGACTTTTAGAATTATTAAATCTTCCTTACGTTGGAAACGGTGTTCTTGCTTCAAGTGCAGGAATGGATAAAGTCATTATGAAAAATATTTTCGCTCAGGCTGGTCTTCCTCAAGTTAAATATGTATCTTTTATACGTGTTGATTGGGAAAATGAGAAAGAAGATGCTTATCGGAAGGTCGAAGAAGAGCTTGGTTATCCTTGTTTTGTTAAACCAGCAAATCTTGGTTCAAGTGTGGGTATTAGTAAATGCTCGAATAGAAAAGATTTGGGAAAAGCGTTTATCGAAGCCTTTCAATTTGACCGTAAAGTGATTATTGAAGAAGGTGTGACAGCAAGGGAAATTGAAATTGCTGTTTTAGGAAATGATAAGCCTGAGTGCTCTGTACCAGGTGAAATTGTTCCGAAAAAGGATTTCTATGATTACACTGCTAAATATGAGGACGGAAATACGGCGTTAATTATTCCTGCAAAAATGGAGGAGAAGCAATTAGAAGCTTTAAAGGAAATGGCAATCAAAGCATTTAAATCATTAGACTGTTCAGGTCTTGTTCGAGCAGACTTTTTCTTAACTCATGATGGTCAATTCTATATTAATGAAGTGAATACAATGCCTGGATTTACACCAGTTAGCATGTTTCCACTGTTATGGAAGCATACGGGATTAGATTATCCACAATTAATCGAACGACTAGTTCGCCTTGCGATGGAACGATATGAAGAAAAACAGCAGATAAAATACACCATCTAAACAACCTTGATATAAAGCGGTGGGGGAACCCTTTTTGTGAGTTCCCCACTGCCTAATCATTAACCAGGCGATTTGCTTGTTTCTGAAATGAAGACGGTTAAGAGAAATATAGGAGGAACTATGATCAAACGAACATTAAAGCAAATAACGTCAATGATGAAAGTGGAAAATGATGTGAATTCATTTTCCAATCTCGTAGTTCATGGGGTTTGTATTGATTCTAGGAAGATAGATAAAGGGAATTTATTTATTCCATTAAAAGGTGAAAAGATGGATGGTCATCGTTTTGTTGAAGCAGCGATTGAAGATGGCGCTGCTGCAGCCCTTTGGCAAAAAGATGTGCCTAACCCACCTACACATTTACCGATTCTTATCGTTGAAGATACGGAAAAAGCCTTGCAGGAACTGGCAAGAAGTTATAGAAATCAACTAAATGTTAAGGTAGTGGGAATAACAGGAAGCAATGGGAAAACTACGACAAAGGATATGGCAGCGAGTCTTCTCAGTCTTAAATATAAAGTTCAAAAAACAGAAGGAAATTTCAATAATCATATTGGTTTGCCATTAACGGTTCTTTCTTTGAATGAGGATACAGAAATAGCTGTATTGGAAATGGGTATGAGTGCCAAAGGTGAGATAGAGTTTCTTTCTAATTTGGGTAGGCCTGATCTTGTGGTCATCACAAATATCGGTGAGTCTCATCTTCAAGATCTTGGATCAAGAGAAAGTATTGCAGATGCGAAGACAGAAATTCTTTCTGGATTAAGAGAGAATGGAATCATTATTTATAATGGAGATGAGCCTCTTTTAAAGGAAAGATTACAAAAATATGGCCATAAATGGGAGATACATACATTTGGCAGGAATGCTGGGAATACTCTTTATCCAACACATATGGAACAAAATAATGGTGGTAGTCTTTTCACTATTAATCAGTCAAATAGTGTCTTTAATCTTCCAGTATTAGGGGGCCATAATATTCTGAATGCACTGGCTGCCATGCTGGTGGCGCATTCTTTTCAAATTCCGTTTGAAGATATGAATGAGGGATTAAAAGAACTAAAACTAACGAATATGAGGATGGAGCTTGTAGAAGGTGAAAAGGGAGAAAGAATCATTAATGATGCCTACAATGCCAGCCCAACTTCTATGAGAGCGGCCATTGAACTTGTATCTAATCTTACCGGGTTTACCAATCGGATATTAGTTCTTGGAGATATGCTTGAATTAGGGCCAAATGAAGAGAAATTTCATTTTGAAATAGGGCAATCCTTGAATCCCCAAAAAATCAACTATGTATTTACTTATGGAAAATTAGGGAAATATATTGCGGATGGCGCAAAAACATCCTTGAAATCCGAAAGAGTTTTTCATTTTACTGATAAATCAACTCTTTCGGCGAAAATTAGAGAATATACGAATGCTCAAACTTTAATTTTGGTAAAGGCTTCAAGAGGGATGCGACTAGAAGAGGTTGTACACACCTTGATGAAGAAGAATAAATAATTTTATGATGGTAGAAGGTTCTCTTTAGGTTAAGGGGACCTTCTTTTATATACATATAAGTAAGTGGAAAATTGATATATTAAAGAAGTTTAAAAAATAATTCACAATTTCAATATCTAATAAATTCCTTATCGTTATATGATTAAATTACTAGGCATTTTGAACGATTTATATAAGGAGGAATTTTTTTGAAAGGATTTTTATTTTGGTCCCATTCTAAAAATATTCAAGAATCCGATTCAATGAATCAATTAGATAAAGTGTCACCAACCAATCAAACTATTGAAATGACTGCCCCTCATTCATTTAAAGAATTGTTGAATCTAGAACAAGGACCTCAAATTACTTTTACCGGCCTAACAGAAGAAGATATCCAAAAACTAACTAAATTAAAACCAATGATGGAAAAGAATGCTCCAATCATTGTAGACTCCTTTTATGAAAGACTTCAAAGCATGAACAATTTGATGGGGATTATAGAAAAATATTCCACGATAGAAAAATTAAAGCAAACTCTAAGACAGTATTTGCTTGAAATGTTTTCTGGTAATATTGGGAAAGAATATATTGCTAGAAGGCAGGCGGTTGGGAAGGTACATAATCGAATCGGACTTTTTCCTGAATGGTATATCGGAGCCTATGTTTTCATTCAAAATGAATTTCTCCGAATTCTGACGCTTGAGTTAAATTCATGGGAAGAAGTGACGGATTATTATCAATCTTTTATGAGGTTGTGTTCATTTGATATGCAAATAGGGATTTCAACCTATATTGAATTCTACACCTCTAATATGATGAAATTAAATGAAGTCGAAGAGATTCAGCAGCGTCTAAATGATTCAGCCACTTCATTAGCTGCAAGCGCAGAGGAAACCACCTCCTCTATTGCTGATAAGGGCGATCTGGTTGGGGAAATGCTTGATGAAATCCAAATAATCTCTAAATCAACAAAGCAAATGATTGAGAAAGTTGAAAATGGAAAGGATGAAATTTTTGGGGCGTTAAGTAAGGTGGATGGAGTGGTCAATTTAATTGAGACCACAAAAACTTTGACGACAGAGTTAACGAATAGTTCGGTAAAAATTGGACAAGTCGTCCAAACAATAAGAGGAATTTCCAATCAAACGAATATTTTATCCTTAAATGCTGCTATTGAAGCTGCACGTGCTGGTGAACATGGGAAAGGATTTTCAATCGTTGCACAAGAGGTAAGGACTCTTGCTCAAAAAACAGAGGAAGCGCTCGATCATATTCAAGGACAAATTGGCTCTGTTCAAGAAACCATTGATAAATTCGAACAAAGCTTTAAGCAAATTGTCGACCAAACAAGTATGTTTAGAGACACCAATCAAAACATCATTCAAATTCTTGAAAATTCCGTGGATAGTGTTAAATCAAGTGATAGCAGGATTCACCATTTTAGCAGTAATATATTAAGGTTTAAACAAACATTTGAAGAAATTTCTACTGCCTCTAATCAAGTGGCTGAAATGGCTGAAAAATTGAGCGGCTTAAATCAGGAGTTATCACAAAAATTTAATTGAATTGGATAAAGCACCCATATAATTGTGTTCTGACATTATCTTGAGGTTTCGCTTTATTGCATTCATTCTCTTTAGATGTTAAGATTAATTTCAAAGTGTCAAGGAGAAATTTTCTATTTCGGGCATACTCCTAAAAGGGGAATGTCTTTTTTCACTTTAATAATCAGGATAACATGAATTTGAAGAAATTGATGTGCATACAAGTAATTCGGTAATATTAAAATGTTTTAAAGAAACAAAAGGAGAATGAAAAAATTGACAAAGTTTCAAGAATTAGGTATTAGTCCGGCAACACTGAAATCACTAAAAAGAATGGGATTTGAAGAAGCCACTCCCGTTCAAACAGAAACGATTCCGTTAAGTTTGGAAAATAAAGATTTAATTGGACAAGCACAAACAGGGACGGGTAAAACAGCTGCATTTGGGATCCCTTTAGTCGATAAAATAGATAAGGAAAGTGACGTTATTCAAGGCATTATTATTGCTCCGACTAGGGAACTCGCTATTCAAGTTTCTGAGGAATTATATAAAATTGGCTACGGAAAAAGAACACGCGTATTAGCGATCTATGGTGGACAAGATATTAACCGTCAAATTCGCGCGCTAAAAAACCATCCTAATATCATCGTTGGTACACCAGGACGTATCTTGGACCACATCAACCGCAAAACATTGCGTTTAGAAAATGTCCATACGGTTGTTCTTGATGAGGCAGATGAAATGTTGAATATGGGCTTTATTGAGGATATTGAATCCATCCTTGCCCAAACACCAACAGAGCGTCAGACATTGCTTTTCTCAGCAACGATGCCAACTCCAATTCAAAGAATGGCAGAGAAGTTTATGAAGGATCCACAAATTGTCCGCGTCAAAGCAAAAGAAATGACGGTTCCGCAAATTGAACAGTACTATATAGAGGTTCAAGAAAAAAGCAAATTTGATGTGCTGACAAGATTACTTGATATTCAATCACCTGAACTTGCCATCGTTTTCGGAAGAACGAAGCGAAGAGTAGATGAATTATCAGAGGCATTAAACTTAAGAGGATATACGGCTGAAGGAATTCATGGTGATTTAAGCCAAGCGAAGCGTTTGTCTGTATTAAGAAAGTTTAAAGAAGGTTCTATTGATGTTCTTGTTGCAACGGATGTGGCTGCAAGGGGTCTAGATATTTCTGGAGTTACGCATGTCTATAATTTTGATATTCCACAGGATCCAGAGAGCTATGTTCACCGCATTGGCCGTACAGGACGTGCTGGAAAAGCTGGCGTAGCAATGACGTTTATTTCTCCGCGTGAAAAATCATACTTGCATGTTGTAGAAAAAACAACAAAAAGAAAAATGGATCGGATGAAGCCACCGACATTGGATGAAGCATTAGAAGGCCAACAAAAGGCTGTAATGGAAAAAATTCTGCAAACGATTGAGTCTAATAACCTGCAGTACTATAAACAAGCTGCTGAAGAATTATTAGAACAACAAGATCCAACAACGGTAGTGTCAGCTATTTTGAAAATGTTGACAAAAGAGCCTGATACGACACCAGTTAAATTAACAGAGGAAAAGCCGCTTCCAGCGAAAAAAGATCGCAATCAGGATCGCAGAAGAAATTATGATTCTTCCAATCGGAAAAAAGGCCCTTGGAAGCCTCGTCAAGGCCAAGGCGGAAAACGGTATGGAAATGGAAATGGCAATTATAATAAGCAAAAGACAAATTCTCATCATTAAGATGATTGAAAAGGAGGGCGAATATCGCTCTCTTTTTTCATACTTAAAGAAAGTATAAATTGGCAGCAATGATGAAAATTCGACGTAGAAGCCAATTTTAGGAATTAAGTATAAGTGCACAAAGGGAGGCTTCCGAGAGACGCTTCGCAGCCGAAAAAAGCGCTTTTCTTTTTTCGGTGAACTACGACTCTGTCTTCGCCTGAAGGCTCGCCAATCGGCGAGTTTCCTTTATAATGAAAGGGAGGTTTCCCTTGAAAATGTCTTTCTTAATGGAACCTTTGTATAATTGTGACGTAATAGAGTTATATCTTTAGTTGTAGGGACACTTTGTTTGAGGAGGAGAAAAAATGGTTGAACCACAGAAACGAATATCTGAGCAAGCATTAACCGTTTGGCGAATTTCTAGTGCTATTTTTTCGATTATTCCGCTATTGGTCGTAATCGGTGTGGCTGTTTCCACTTATTTTTTTGAATGGCCAATGTGGATTCTTATTACAGCAATTATTTTATTTTTATTATACATATTTATATTTGTATATTTGTTTCCAGAAATCCGTTGGAAACGATTTCGTTATGATGTGAGAGAAAAAGAAATTGAGCTGCAAAGCGGAATCTTAATTGTTAAGAAGACACTGATCCCGATGGTGCGTGTTCAACATGTGGATATGAAGCAAGGGCCATTGCTCAGAAAATATCAATTAGCATCTGTTACAGTATCAACCGCTGCTACGATACATGAAATACCGGCATTAGATGAAGAAGAGGCTGAGGAACTACGCGTCTTTATTTCCCGCCTAGCAAGGGTGGTAGATGAGGATGTCTAAGGCGAAACGTCTACATCCAGTTGCGGCGATTTCAAATTTTTTAAAACAGCTGAAGGAATTGATTGTTCCATTTATTGTTTTTGTGGTCTTAGGAAGCAAAGGGACTCGCTGGGATTATTTCTACCTTGTAGCTTCTATTGTGACAATTATCTATGTCCTTATTATGGGAGTTCTATCATGGCTTCGTTACACTTATCGAATTGAGGAGGGAGAACTTAGAATTGAATACGGTGTATTTGTTAGGAAGAAAAGATATATTCCCATTGAAAGAATACAAAGCCTGGATTTATCTGAAGGAATTCTGCATCGTCCTTTTGGCCTTGTAAAGGTAAAAGTAGAAACAGCAGGCTCCAGTGCTATGGAAGGTGCTGAGGCAGAATTAACAGCTATCACGAAATTAGAGGCAAAGGAAGTTGAAGCAGCCTTAATAGCCTATAAAAAAACAAAGTCGGAGGAAAACAGTTTTGAATCGGAAGAGGGCGATTCAATCGTACGCCCATCGGAAGAAATCATTTATCAAATCTCCATAAAGGAATTGATCCTCCTCTCCATTACATCAGGTGGAGTTGGGGTCGTACTTTCTGCAATCATTGCTTTTGTTTTTCAATTTGAAGAGATTATTCCATATGAAAAAGTGTTTCATCAGCTAAAAGGCCTTGTAGCAAGTGGATTTATGCTTATAACCTTGCTCGTTTTTGCCGGTTTCCTCTTGGCGTGGATTGCTGCCTTGATCGGAACGATGATTAAATATGCAAATTTTACCGTAAAAAAGCTTGAACGCGATTTAATCATTCAGAGAGGGATCTTAGAGAAGCGACAATTGACAATCCCCTTAAATCGAATTCAGGCAGTCAGAATCAGCGAAAATCTAATTAGACAGCCATTGGGCTATGGAACGGTTTATCTTGAAAGTGCCGGGGGTTCTGTGAAGGATATAGACAGTGCAAAGGTTATGATGATCCCAATCATGAAGAAAAAACAAATCGTTCACTATCTCGAAGCTATTCTGCCTGAATACAAGGCCGATCCGGTGATTGAACCCGTTCCCATTCGGGCTTTAAAGCGATATATTTTAAAAAGCTGGATGATTGTGGCTCCGTTCATGGTAACGGCAATAGTGATCAATAGACCGTGGGGGTATCTATCCTTAATAGGACTGCCAATTGTAACATTATGGCAGTATATAAACTTCCAAACTGCAGGGTGGGCGTTATCGGGGGATCAATTAACTTTAAGGTATAGAAATATATCAAAGAGCACGGTCTTTTTGCAAAAAAATAAAATTCAGTCCCTTACTCTGAAAGAGAGCTATTTCCAACAAAAGAAGCAGCTTATGACCATTCAGGCTGTGATTAAATCCGGATCAGGAGCATCAGGTGGGACCGTAATCGATTTGGAGAAGAAAAATGGGCTTGAAACCTATCGTTGGTACTCAAGTCCTTCCAAGAATGGAACGAACCTAACTCTGGAGGAGGAAGGATCAGTTATTTACTCAGAAGACCGATAATCGCGAGAAATAGAATAATCACTACTAAAATCCATTTAAGTGAAAAAGGACCGACTGGTTTTTTTATAAATCTTCCTTTTGTGATAGTTGGGAAGGAAAAAGAGGGATTTCCACTTTTTCCAAGGTAAAGACGACCAAGCGTGAAGCCAGAAAGAAGACCAAAAATGTGCCCGGTAATATTAATATTATGTTGAAAAAATGTCATGATGACTCCGATTATCGTGATCGTTAAAATGATCTGGGCATTCTCTCTTGAGAGGAGATCTTTACGGAAAATCACAATGGCAACATAAATCCCAAATAATCCAAAAATCGCTCCGCTAGAGCCTACATGGGTATAAGGTAAAGGTTGAAGAATTAAGGTTGCGATATTGGCGATTAATCCAGTTGTGACATATAAGAATAAAAAAGTGGCTTTGCCAAGGATTCTTTCCAAACCAGGCCCAAATAATAAGAGCGAAAAACTATTAAAAAGCATGTGAGAAAAACCGCTATGCAAAAATATAGGCGTCACAAGGCGCCATAATTCACCTTCTCGAATATAGAGGTTTACCCCCATAAATTTTTCAAAAATCCAGGAATTTGGGAATATGGGTGTTATGGTAACCATGTATAAAAGAAAATGCAAAAGAATAATCAATGTGACAATCGGGTATAAACGAATGAATTCTTTAAAGGTTTCCGTTCGTGTAAACATATAGCCTCCCTTAAAATCATCGAATTCTCTACTAATGATTAATTATAAAGATGCTTATAGGGCTTGTCATTATTGTATGCTTGAGATGAATTAAATAGAAGGAAGATGTAGAGTGATTACAGGAATAGGAATAGATATTGTTGAGCTTGATCGGATTCAGCAATTCATGGAAAGGCAGAAAAGATTTGTGGACCGAATTTTAACAAACAATGAGCGAATGCAATTTGAGCAACTAACTGCGAGAAGAAAAGTGGAATTCTTGGCTGGCCGATTTGCAGCTAAGGAAGCTTTTTCAAAGGCATACGGAACAGGTATCGGTGGCCATCTATCCTTTTTAGATATTGAAATCGCTAAGGAGGAAAGTGGAAGAGTATATGTGGCAAAACCATTAAAGAAGGGGGTTCACCTCTCTATTTCTCACAGTAAAGAATTTGCTATTGCACAGGTTGTGATTGAAAAAAATTAAAGCTTGTCACTATTGTTGAGCATATTCCTTTAGGTTGTCTCATATATTCATAGTGCACTAGGAGAGACAAGGCTAGACGGCGGGAAAACGAATCCTGTAACTTTAAAATGGATGAATCAAACCCATTTAAGTCTAACTAAAATCTTTTTCTCTCCTTCATGAAAAGCATGAAATGAGACAAAAGGGGCTGAAGGAAGAATGAAAAAGTTTTTAATGCTTCTCGCCGGGCTATTGGTTGTTGTCGCATTGTCTGCTTGTGGTACTAAATCACAGGATGACGTTGTTAAGAAGCTTGATGGCAAATTAGATGATTTAAAAGGCTATAAAGCAAAGGCAACCATGACCTTGCAGATGGGAACAGAACCACAAACTTACAATGTAGAAATATGGCATAAGGATCCATACTACTATCGTGTAAATTTAAAGAATAGCAAAAAGGATCAAAGTCAAATGCTCCTAAAAAATGATGATGGGGTCTTCGTATTAACTCCTGCTCTAAATAAGAGTTTCCGTTTTCAAAGTGATTGGCCGGAAAACAGCAGCCAAGCCTATTTATACGAATCTTTGGTACAGGATATTATCGAGGATAAGGAGGCAAAGTTCACAGCAACAAAGGATCATTATGTATTTGAAACAAAAACTCGTTATCAAAATCATAAAATGCTCCCATATCAAGAGATTAAGTTAAATAAAAAGACTTTTGCACCAGTCAGTGTGAAAGTGATGGATCCTGATCGCAACGTTCTTCTAACAGTAAAATTCTCCAATGTAAAATTTGATGCAGATTTTGATAAAAAGGATTTTGATATTCAAAAGAACATGACTGCTGCACAATTACAAGTTCCGGTTATGGCAGATGTAAATGAAAAAGAATTTAGCGTCAAAATTCCAACTGCTGAAATACCTGGAGTAAGCTTAGTGGGAGAGAAGGAAATTGATATAGAGGATGGCAAACGCTATATTCTCACTTATGAGGGAGATAAATCTTTTACACTTGTTGAAGAAAAAGCGGAGGTTGCTACGGCACAAGCTTATGTGACACCAGTGCAAGGTGAACCAGTTGATTTAGGCTTTACAATTGGGGCTCTTTCAGATAACCGAATTACATGGACACATGAAGGAGTCGAATACACACTAGCTTCAAAGAATTTAACAGATGAAGAAATGATTATGCTTGCACGCTCTGTACAAGGAACCGCTGAAAAATAATCTGATAACGAATGAAAGAGGCTCGGGAAGGACTTGAGCCTCTTTTATTCGGCTATTTATTTGTTATATTCTAATCGTGAATGACCAGTATTTTACATGATTTGGCAGATTAAATTATCCAATTCCATTTGACAAATTGAGAATACGGAGGTTCAATAATATACATGTAAAAATTGAACGGAACATAAGGAAGTGGATAAAAAGTGGAAGAACAAGCCCTCTTTTTCAGGGATACATGGGTAGAAGTTGATCTCGATGCTATAGCAGCTAATTTAGAAGAAACTAAGAAACTACTCAATCAAGATACTAAATTTATTGCAATCGTCAAAGCGAATGCATATGGACATGGAGATGCACAAATAGCAGAAGTCGCATTGGAATCGGGTGCTTCTTATTTAGCGGTTGCTTTTCTAGATGAAGCGATTGCCTTAAGGAAAAAAGGAATAAATGCACCGATCCTCGTTCTAGGTGCAAGTCGGGCTCAAGACGTTTCAATTGCAGCAGAGCAGCAAATTACATTAACGGTATTTCAAGAGGATTGGCTTTATGATGCAATGCACTATCTGAATAAAGATGTGCCGTTAAAGGTTCATATCAAAATTGATACAGGTATGGGGAGAATTGGGGTTAAGACTCCGGCTGAGTTGCAAAAGGTTGAAGAAATCATGATGGCAGATGGGCGTTTCGAGATTGAAGGGGTTTTCACTCATTTTGCGACCGCAGATGAAATGGACCGAACTTATTATCATCAGCAATTAAAGCAATTTAATACGATGGTTGAATCCATGAAGGAAAAACCTGTTTTAATCCATGCCAGCAATAGTGCGGCTACTCTAAGAAGTCAGGAGGCGCACTTTAATGCTGTACGATTGGGAATTGCGATGTACGGATTAACCCCTTCCATGGAAATGGAGCCGGAAATTCCTTTCCCTTTAAAAGAGGCCTTTTCTTTACACTCTAAACTGATTCACGTAAAAAAATTAGAAAAGGGTGAAAAGGTAAGCTATGGGGCAACATACGAAACCCCAGAGGAAGAATGGATAGGGACGATTCCAATTGGATATGCTGATGGATGGATCCGCAAACTTCAAGGACAATTTGTATTAGTGGATGGAATCAAGGTTCCTATCGTTGGGAGAATCTGCATGGATCAATGTATGATCAAGCTTCCATACGAGGTTCCAGTAGGGACAACCGTCACTTTAATTGGAAAACAAAAGGACCAATTCATTTCGATTAATGATGTCGCTACCCGCTTAGAGACCATTAACTATGAAGTGCCATGCATCATTTCCAATCGAGTTCCAAGAATATATAAGAAATTTGGGAAAATGGTGGATATGAAGAATTCTATTTTGTATTATTAAAGTAATCGATTCATAAATTTTGATTTTAATAAAAAAAGAAAAATCATATTTAAGATTTCTTTGCGTAAAAATGCATAAAAGGGTATTTTTTTGGTTGATAATACAGAAGAATTATCGATTAGTCTTTGCATTCATAGCAATTGATGTTAATATTAAAATTGGTAGAAGAATCGAACTGTGTTTTTTTGGTTTACAGCCTTTTATGGCTTGATAAATTCGGTATATATGGTCTTAGGAAACGAATAGTATAGGACTGACTGTATATGCGGGATTAAATGGTGTGTAGTGATGGTGGAGGTGTATGTTTGTGTCTGAGTCTAGCGCAACAACAGAGATATTAGTGAAGTTACCGCAACATCTTTTAACCGAATTAGATGGTTTTGTAAAACAAGAAAATGGAAACAGAAGTGAATTCATTTATCAAGCAACAAAAATGTATTTGCGCGACCGGAAAAAGAGACAAATTCGCGAATCCATGAGGCGTGGTTATATGGAAATGGCGAAAATCAATTTAACGATTGCTTCTGAAGCATTTCAAGCAGAATTTGAGGCAGAAAACACAGTTGAACGTCTAGTAAGCGGGGGATAATCCTTTGATTGTCAAACGTGGTGACGTTTATTTTGCTGACCTATCCCCAGTTGTTGGTTCTGAACAAGGCGGTGTTCGTCCGGTGCTTGTCATCCAAAACGATATCGGGAATCGGTTTAGTCCCACCGTAATAGTTGCAGCAATAACCGCTCAAATACAGAAAGCAAAGCTGCCTACTCATGTTGAAATTGATGCGAAACGATACGGTTTTGAACGAGATTCGGTCATTCTGTTAGAACAAATTCGTACAATTGACAAACAACGCTTAACCGATAAGATTACTCATCTCGATGACGAAATGATGGAAAAAGTGGATGATGCCTTGCAGATTAGTTTAGGTCTCATCGAATTTTGATTATAGGTACGCTCTTAAAAAAGAGCGTTTTTTTATACATTAGGGTAGAATAATTTGGGAAAATTTCCATAAACATGGTGATTTCCTGATTTTTGCCCTAATGTGTAAAACGAAATTTGCCTTGTTTTCTGCCTCAATGCTCGCCAATTATGGCGAGTTTTTTTGTGCTGTAAAAAGTATAGATTGACAGCAGGGAGATAATCGACGGGCTTTCTTTATTTGTGAAGTGGTGGGTCCATTTGTGCAACGGCGAGTTGGATTTGTTACAATATATAGTATGACTCTTGAAAATAATTTGTTGGAGGACTGACCATTGGAACTATTAATTGAAAATAAAGAATCATTACTCCATATGATTGCATCAGAGCAATCCCTCTCAGTTAAACAAGTGAAAAGTGTGATTACATTACTTGAAGATGGAAATACGGTTCCATTCATTGCCCGCTACCGTAAAGAGCAAACGGGAGCGCTTGATGAGGTACAAATCCGTAATATTATGGAAAGATGGCAATACATACAAAATCTCGAACAAAGAAAGTCGGAGGTTATCCGTCTTATTGAGGAGCAAGGAAAGCTAACAGATGAATTAAGAATAAGCATTGAAAAGGCCTTGAAGCTTCAAGAAGTGGAGGATTTATATCGCCCTTATAAGCAAAAACGAAGAACGAAAGCGATTATTGCAAAAGAGAAGGGCTTAGAACCATTAGCCGAATGGATGCTGACTTTCCCCCATACAGGCACATTAGAAGAAAAAGCAGAGGAATTTATTTCGGAAGAAAAAGAAGTGAATTCCACAGAAGAGGCCATTAATGGCGCAAAGGACATTATTGCTGAGATCGTTTCGGATGATGCAGATTGCCGCAAATGGATAAGAAATGAAACCTTTAAAACGGGTACGATCGAATCAGAGGTAAAAAATAAGGAACTAGATGAAAAGCAAGTATACGAAATGTATTATCAATACGGAGAGCCGGTTCAGAAGATCGTTCCTCACCGAATTCTTGCCCTTAATCGTGGGGAAAAAGAGGATATCTTAAAGGTTTCTCTTAAGCCCAATACGGATTTTATCTTAAATTATTTACAAAAGAAATGGATTAGTAAGGCAAACTCCATTGCTGCGAAGGCTGTTTTTGAAGCTATAGAAGATGGGTATAAACGTTTAATTCAACCATCTATTGAGAGAGAGATTCGCAATGAATTAACAGAAAAAGCGGAGGAACAGGCTATTCACATCTTTTCAGAGAATTTACGGAATCTCCTTTTGCAACCTCCATTGAAAGGAAAGGTTGTTCTTGGTGTAGACCCTGCATATCGGACAGGATGTAAATTAGCGGTTGTAGATGAAACAGGTAAGGTCCTTCGAATTGATGTCATCTATCCTCATCCGCCTGTTTCAAAGGCAAAGGAAGCCAAGGTGAAATTTGAGGAAATATTAAAGGCCTATAAAGTAGAAATGGTTGCGATTGGGAATGGAACAGCTTCCCGAGAAACAGAGAAATTCGTTGCGGATATTCTAAAAGAACAAAAGGAAGAAATTTATTATATAATCGTGAACGAGGCTGGTGCGAGTGTGTATTCTGCATCTGAACTAGCGAGAGAAGAATTCCCTGATTTGCATGTTGAGGAAAGAAGTGCAGCTTCCATTGCAAGACGATTGCAGGACCCTTTGGCAGAGTTAGTGAAAATTGATCCGAAATCAGTGGGTGTTGGGCAATATCAACATGATGTCTCACAAAAAAGATTATCTGAATCCTTAACCTTTGTTGTCGAGACCGCTGTTAACCAGGTTGGTGTAAATGTAAATACAGCTTCGTCATCTTTGCTTCAATATGTATCTGGTTTATCCAAGTCGGTTGCGAATAACATTGTCAAAAAGAGAGAAGAAGAAGGGAAATTTACCAAGCGTGAACAGCTTAAGAAAATTCCGCGTCTTGGAGCAAAAACCTATGAACAAGCGATTGGTTTTTTAAGAGTTCTTGATGGAAATGAGCCATTAGATCGGACAGGTATCCATCCTGAAAACTATAAAGAGGTTAAAACCTTATTATCTAGTCTAGGTTTTTCAACTAGTGATTTAGGTGGTACAGAACTACGGGAAGCATTAGCTAAAATGGATGTGAAAGAAAGGTCCAGGGAGTTAGGTATTGGCGAATTAACTTTAAAGGACATTATAGATGCATTGATGAGGCCTGAACGAGATCCGAGGGATAATTTACCAAGACCATTATTGAAGAAGGATGTCCTAAAACTGGAGGATTTGAAATCAGGAATGGAACTCCAAGGAACCGTACGAAATGTAGTAGACTTTGGAGCGTTTGTTGACATCGGTGTCAAACAAGATGGATTAGTGCATATATCAAAGCTAAGCAATAAATTTGTTAAGCACCCACTTGATATCGTGTCTGTGGGGGATGTTGTTACGGTTTGGGTCGACTCAGTTGATGTGAATAAGGGCAGAGTGTCTTTAACGATGCTAGCTCCAAATAAGTAAACAGGCCAAGAAGCGTAGCTTTAAATAAGGAATGAAATTAGGCGTGAGCTCATAATGGGAGCTCATGCCAATTTTATTGAGGAGGAGAAAAGCCTTTTAGTAAATTAAAGCTAAATGTTCATAGTGCATGAAGGTTCATATATATAATTAACAAAGGAATTAATAATAAATGGAATTTAGAACTAAGAGAACTAGAGTTCGGAGTCAATTGTTTTCTTTTTGTAAAAAAACCAGCATTGGTTTAATAATTTAATTTGATAACGATTTTTTTCATAAAAAGCCCGTTGTATTTGGTTTTGAAACCATATCGGCATATCTCAAAACCTCCTATGAATGATGATGTGTTTATCATTTCCATGCAGAAGACTCCCATCTTAAGGAATTGGAAGGGCTTAGCCTAGTGAGTAGGCAGGAAATGAATGTCGGTTGGCAAAATCCCGAATTATCTTCAATATGGCATAAATGAACATGTATAAGTGAGACAAACAATGCGTTCGTGAACTAAGCCTATAACTTTCGTATTTATCCAAAATGAAATACAGATGGAGCTCATCAAGAAAACGATTGGCTGTTCAGTTCAAGTGGAGTAATTGTATATTAAATGTATGTTATAATAGGTTGTCATGTTCCCTGTTTGTTAGATAGGTTTGCGATTATAGTCAAATTTTTTCAAGGGTTGAATCATTTTTGCTCAGGACTTGAGAGGTTTTTGATAGCAATCAATAATGCTTTAAGAAATGCTTGATTGGCATATGGAGGTTTGAAGAAGAAATGGATGATCGGGAGCTACAAGAATTAGTTGAGAATTTATCACTTCGGTATTTTCAAAGGTCATTTAATCATCAGGCTTCTTTTAATTCTCGATTGCAAACGACAGGAGGACGATATCTTTTAACTAGCCATAACATTGAAATTAATAAGAAATATCTTGAACAGTTAGGAAAGAATGAATTAATTGGCATTATCAAGCATGAGCTGTGCCATTATCATCTTCACTTAGAGGGCGGGGGATATAAACATGGTGATGCTGATTTTAAACAATTGCTTAAAGAGGTAGATGCTCCTCGACATTGTGCTACACTTCCTAATCGCCCTAAAAGGAAATCCTCTATGAAACTTTATATTTATGCCTGTAAGAGTTGTAATCAATTATATAAGCGTAAAAGGTCAATTAATACTAAGAGATATGTATGTGGAAGATGTGGAGGGAAACTCAAGAAGGTGATTGAAGGTAGTTAAAAAGAGAGGTATTAGGTGGATTAAATTATTTTAGTGGAGGGAAAGAAATCATCTCAAAAAAGTATGTTGACTTTTTATAGGGTGCTAACTATAATATAAAGAGTCGACAAGACGAGTTTAGATTATTCCGCAGTAGCTCAGTGGTAGAGCAACGAGCGATTCTTCAATGAATATGCTTCGAGTTGTACTCATCGAGCCACTACTTGGATAGGCTTCCTGAGATGAGGACATTCGGCAAAGTTAATCAAAGTTTAGGAAAGTGTACTAGTTATTCCGCAGTAGCTCAGTGGTAGAGCATTCGGCTGTTAACCGAACGGTCGTAGGTTCGAATCCTACCTGCGGAGCCATATGGGGAAGTACTCAAGAGGCTGAAGAGGCGCCCCTGCTAAGGGTGTAGGTCGGGTAACCGGCGCGAGGGTTCAAATCCCTCCTTCTCCGCCATATGAATTTTATTGGCCCGTTGGTCAAGCGGTTAAGACACCGCCCTTTCACGGCGGTAACATGGGTTCGATTCCCATACGGGTCATTTGTATAAATTAGTTGGTCCGGTAGTTCAGTTGGTTAGAATGCCTGCCTGTCACGCAGGAGGTCGCGGGTTCGAGTCCCGTCCGGACCGCCATTTTTAAGTAGTGTGAATAATTTTGTTTGTGAAGTTGAAATATATAGAGGCGTTCGATTTTTAATCAGTTGATTGTGTGGTTATATTAAGGGAATGTCGACATATTTAACTACAGGAGCATCTCAAAGCAGCATATTCATTTGTACTTAAATATGTCTGCGGTGCATATTCTTGGAGCTTAATCGAAGAAGTGCTTCGTGGTGTTTATTCAATGGGCTATAGCCAAGCGGTAAGGCAACGGACTTTGACTCCGTCATGCGTAGGTTCGAATCCTGCTAGCCCAGCCATCATATTTTTGAGCCATTAGCTCAGTAGGTAGAGCATCTGACTTTTAATCAGAGGGTCGAAGGTTCGAGTCCTTCATGGCTCACCATATTTTTTTAATGCGGGTGTGGCGGAATTGGCAGACGCACCAGACTTAGGATCTGGCGCCGCAAGGCGTGGGGGTTCGACTCCCTTCACCCGCACCAAGACTTTCCAGTTGATTTTAAATGCTATGAAGTGTTAAAATAGTATTTGCTAGTTCAATAGGCGGTCGTGGCGGAATGGCAGACGCGCTAGGTTGAGGGCCTAGTGGGTGAATAACCCGTGGAGGTTCAAGTCCTCTCGGCCGCACCAAAAAAGTTGTTGACATAAACGACTAGATATGATATTATATAAAAGTTGCATTAAGCGCCCATAGCTCAATTGGATAGAGCGTCTGACTACGGATCAGAAGGTTGCGGGTTCGACTCCTACTGGGCGCGCCATGAATAATCGGGAAGTAGCTCAGCTTGGTAGAGCACTTGGTTTGGGACCAAGGGGTCGCAGGTTCGAATCCTGTCTTCCCGACCAGAATAATTTAATGATTCGCGGGTGTAGTTTAGTGGTAAAACTACAGCCTTCCAAGCTGTTGTCGTGGGTTCGATTCCCATCACCCGCTCCAATAATTATTGCTCTTTGAAAACTAAACAAACCATACGTCAACGTTAATTCTATTTTAAAAATTAAGAGCTAATCTTACTCTTTTTCGGAGAGTTTGATCCTGGCTCAGGACGAACGCTGGCGGCGTGCCTAATACATGCAAGTCGAGCGAACTTGCGGGAGCTTGCTCCCAAAAGTTAGCGGCGGACGGGTGAGTAACACGTGGGCAACCTGCCTGTAAGACTGGGATAACATCGGGAAACCGATGCTAATACCGGATAATTCTTTCCTGCTCATGCAGGAAAGCTGAAAGATGGCTTTTGCTATCACTTACAGATGGGCCCGCGGCGCATTAGCTAGTTGGTGAGGTAACGGCTCACCAAGGCAACGATGCGTAGCCGACCTGAGAGGGTGATCGGCCACACTGGGACTGAGACACGGCCCAGACT